>JAYTJL010000080.1:0-2656 GCA_043731125.1 Candidatus Saccharimonadota bacterium | reverse complement strand
TCCAGCACGATATCGACTGTCTCTCCCGTCTTCACTAGTTCCGTATCTTTCCAGACTAGATTCACCTGCTCTCCGCCGCTTGTGTTGTGGGGAGTCTCGTCCTCCTTGTGCGCAGACTGTTCACAAAATGACCCAGCTCCGCTGGCGGAAGACACTTCAGTCTTCCCCACTGGAGCTGTTTTTCGTTTTATGCAATGCATGAGTGTCGAACCGCCTCCAGCTCGGCGCACAGTAACAATAATCCGCTCGACTTTAGTCGGGCGATTTTTGTCTGTGCGCCGGAGCAAGTGACCTATGTCACTTGCGGGTGGGATTCGAAGACCTTGAATAAATCGCACGGAGCAAAGCGAGTACGATATGAAAGGTGTACCGTTCGTGTAACGAAAGAAATTCCCTCCCGGCGCACAAAGGCAGAAACAGAAACCAAAAACCCCCAAAGGGGGTCTTTGCATAGGCACATTAGAATTATTTTGTACTAAATTTCCCGGAGGACAGTGTTTGATTTCCGCTCTCTTCAATTGCTAGGACTTCCCAGTCATAGTCAACACCAGACTCCAGAAATTCTTTTGGAACTCTCATGCTGGTGGCTGTTGCTGGAAGATACATGCTCAGGCTATCCACTTTCCCAATCATATGTGGGTGCGGGGCCTGGATCTTCTCAACGATAAGTTGATACGAAATTATTTTGACTGGCATGCCTTCGATAGTTTTTGTAACTGGTTCCCACTTCATCACAAGGTCTCTGGTTGTAGGGACTGAAGAACCTTCTGCAGGAGCCTTAAGCACTGGACCGGCCGGAATGTTGTGTGTAAGCCACGCGATGCCTTTTGTCCGTCCTGTAGATTCACCATTTTCTATTCCTGGACCTTCAATTTTGTAGTTGCCTGCAGGCAGCTTTGCCAGCATGTCTGGAATCGATACTTCGGCATTTTCTGGCTCAACGGTTTCAAAGAATAGTTCTGTTACTCCAAGTTCTGCTAATGAGCCTAATCCACTAATATTGAGTACCTTGCCCCCAGGCCCGGTAAAGGTAAGTTCTTTCCAGCCTTCACTATCGACAAAACCTTGAAACCCCGTATCGAGGTCAGTAGCATTATGTTCAATATTTAGCTTTGCGTCTTTAAGAGGCGTAGTGACACTAGCGCCTCTTACAGGTGCGGCGGTTGCGACCTCAACCGACTGCAAATATGCGAGTGCCCCTAAACTTATAATTGCGACGGTTGCAATAAGCGCTACGAGCCTATTGGAGTTTTTTAATAGTACGTTCATAGAATATATATTATTGACTTTTATAGACGACCGATCATCATCTTCATAAAGCTTATACTTGCGAGCTGAACCCACACTGAAGACAACCTGCAGTGACGCATAGGCAGGATGTAAAGACTATTCCAACGGTGACCCATGGAAGTCATGCCTTAATTAAATAAGATCTAAAACGAGTGCCCTCAGCTCAACGCTGTTGCCAAACTGCATCTAACTCGCCGCGCAGTTCAACAAAATCAGCTTGCTTTAAGCGAGCGTTTGTAGGCCGAGAGAAATGCCTGTGCACGATGGCTGGATTAAGGAGTTAGATTTTATGCTTCAGCTACCGTTCAGCTCTAAAATGACTATACTGTGACTATGCACATAGTAATGGTTGAAGACAACGAGGTGCTCGCCAAGTCTATTAAAAAAGTCCTGATTCATGAAGGATATGTCGTGACCCATTTTAATAACGGCAAAGCAGCCGCTACTTGGCTCATACAGAACTCGTCGGCCTACGATTTAGTCATTCTTGATGTGTTGTTGCCAGAAATGAACGGATTTGAAATTGCTCGTACCCTCAGGCGGGAAAATATAGCGGCACCTATACTAATGCTAACATCAAAAGACCGGCCCGAAGACACGGTAGCAGGTCTCGATTCAGGCGCGGACGACTATTTGAAAAAGCCGTTTGTCTTCAAGGAATTACTGGCTCGCCTACGCTCCCTGGCGCGTCGCCAGCCACATGTTCCGGGAGAGCATATTGAACTCACCGCCGATGTGACGCTCGACACGCTGGCGCAAAAGGTATTTTGTCAGGGGGAAGAAGTACACTTAACTGCAAAGGAATTTGCCCTGTTACTCTTTTTTATCAATCATCCGAATCAAGTACTGACGCAGCAGCAACTGTACGACCATGTGTTTGACTTTGCTGAGGTCCAGCTCAGTAACACCATTGAAGTGCATATCAAAAACCTTCGAAAGAAACTGCGGACAACTCACCACCTTCCCATTACCACCATTAGAAATGCGGGCTACCGCTTTGAGTATGAAAAATGATTTTAAAAAAGCCCGTCGTAATCTTGTCCTCCTCTATCTCCTCATTGTAGGTTGTATCATTGGTATTTTTTCCGCGCTGATTGTCTACCAGGCGCAAGACTCCTTCTCTGACCCAGCAGTCCCGACTGGTGCCAATACCAGGCTGAGCGCAACCGACGCACAATCAATTGCGCAAAACCTGCGACCAGGGAAGGAAATCGAAGAAACTGAATACGAGATCGAGGACGGAGCATTATATTTTACTACTGCCTTTGATGATGATGATGAGATCAAAGTTGATCTTCTTTCGGGAAATGTGCTCACTCCCGAGCCTGAGGGTAGCTGGAGAGAAACCCTCACCGATGATTTTGAT
>JAYTJL010000079.1:0-12205 GCA_043731125.1 Candidatus Saccharimonadota bacterium | reverse complement strand
GGAAAATTAAGCATTGATGAAACAGACGCAGACTTGCATGCATTTGTAATTTATAAAAAGCCTAATGGTGAACAAAATATATATGATTCTATGAATCCTGAAATTATCGTAAACCCCGAAGGAAAGGTAGTGTCTGTGAAGCCATCTATCTATCCGGGCGGTAATGAGATTTTATCGGGCAACCCAGTTGTAGCCAGACACCCTAAATATGAGCTGAAGGATGGTGAATACACGGAGACTAGTTCGCAGGTTTACAGATACTTCAACAACCCCCTGATAGCAATGAGAGCTTAACTGGTTGCCATAACACCTATGATTTGGTAGAATGGGGCTTAAGAAATGATAACTAGTGAGAAAAAGGCCAAGATCACAACTGATTTGGCCGCACACAAAACCGACACCGGATCACCTGCAGTGCAGGTGGGTATAATGACGGAAAGAATCAAGGAATTAACCGATCATCTGAAAACACACAAGAAAGACTTTGCTGCTCGCCGAGGCCTTTTGCAGTTGGTAGGCAAGCGTCGCCGTTTGTTGCAATACATTGCCAAAGGAGACGGAGAAGCATACCTATCCCTAATTAAGAAACTAGGCATACGCCGCTAGTTCGCAATTTCACATTTGTCATTTCACATTTTTCATTGATTTAACAGGGTACATTTCTCAGGGTTCGAACAATGGTAAATGAAAACTGATAAATAAATGTGAATTGTAAAAACGTAAAATGGTAAATAAATAACATCGGTGACAGAGCACAGTCCG
Source organism: Candidatus Saccharimonadota bacterium (assembly GCA_043731125.1). Taxonomy (GTDB): domain Bacteria; phylum Patescibacteriota; class Saccharimonadia; order Saccharimonadales; family UBA10212; genus JAYTJL01. The sequence goes on along the minus strand of JAYTJL010000079.1, from coordinate 11,443 downwards.
CAAGCAATAAAGCGGGTTGGACCCTCTTACCGATGACAGGAAGGAAAAATATTTTATGGCAGGAACCATAAACCCTACAGGGAAAGACATTATTAAAGTAACCACTGATTTTTGTGGTCAAGAACTAAGCCTGGAAGTTAACCGGATTGGTTTTAGAAGTACAGCCGCTGTTGTGGCTCGTTACGGTGATACCGTAATTCTTGCTACGGCCATGGTTAGTCCAAATGTAATTAAAGGTATGGACTATTTTCCACTGTCTATTGACTATGAGGAGAGGTTTTATGCTGCTGGCAAGATAAGTGGCAGCCGGTTTATTAAAAGAGAAGGTCGCCCAAGTGACGAAGCAATTTTGATTGGTCGGCTTATTGACCGCCCCATTCGTCCGTTGTGGCCAAAAGGCTACCGACACGAAGTGCAAGGTGTTGCAACAGTGCTGAGCCTAGACCCAGCCTTTCGCCCAGACGCTATTGCAATGCTAGCTTTGAGTGCGGCATTTATGCTTACTGGTGCACCTTTTGAAGGCCCAATAGCCAGCGTGCGAGTTGGACTTGTGGACGGCAAACCAAAAGCATTTGCCAGCATGGAAGAATTAGAATCAGGAGATCTAGACCTAGTAGTAGCCGGCACAGGTGATGCCATTATGATGGTGGAAGCCGGCGCTAAAGAAGTCTCAGAGGCAGTAGTTGTCGAAGCCCTAGACTACGCCCAGAAGGCTATGCAACCAGCTATTGCTTTGCAGAAGGAACTTGTTAAAAAGGTAGGAGTTACCAAGCAGGAATACCAACTAGTTAAGCCCGAAACCGATGTGCAAGACAAAGTTGACGCATGGGTGGATGGCAAGATGGGTGAAAACCTACACCGACCATATCCCGAGAGGAATGACTTGGTACTAGACCTACGACAGGCTATGCATTCTGAATTTGAAAAGAATTTTGACGGAGAAGTGGATGATTATTCATCTGTTCAAGCCGAGTATGATGACGCATTTACAAATGCTTTGCACAAAGACGTGCGGGCTGGAATCATAAAGAGTAATACCCGGCCAGATGGCCGTAAGCTAGACGAAGTTAGACAATTGTCTTCAGAAGTTGGCATTTTGCCAAGAGCTCACGGTAGTAGCATTTTCACAAGAGGCCTAACGCAGGCAATGAACATTGTTACCCTGGCACCACTGTCATATTCTCAGATGATAGATACTATGGAGCGTGAAGGTGAGCGCCGCTACATGCATCACTACAATGCACCTGGTTACACTGTTGGAGAAGTCCGAAGACTCTCAGGCCCTGGCCGAAGAGAAATTGGCCATGGTTACTTAGCAGAAAGAGCACTTAGTGCAGTCTTGCCAAGTGAAGCTGATTTTCCTTACGCGATGCGTTCGGTAACAGAAATAATGAGCCAAAACGGCAGCACCAGTATGGCTGCGGTTTGCTCTTCTTGTCTGGCGCTAATGGATGCTGGTGTGCCAATTACTTCACCTGTGAGTGGTATTGCTATGGGGCTAATGGTGGAGCCTTCGACAAGCGCAGGCCAAGAGGCGACGCACTACATAATGAGTGATATTGCAGACGCTGAAGACTTTGCTGGCGACATGGACTTTAAAGTGGCAGGAACAGCTAAGGGCATTACGGCTCTGCAGATGGACATGAAAGTCCATGGGTTGCCTGTTAGCGTACTGGCCGAAGCTCTGGACAAGGGCAAGGTTGGGCGAGCAAAGATACTCGAACATATGCTTACCATCCTTGATAAGCCCAAAGACAGTCTTAGCCCATATGCCCCAAGAGTGGAGTCAATTCAGATTAACCCAGACAAAATTCGCGAGGTTATTGGTAAGGGTGGTGAAGTCATACAGAAAATTACAGCCGAGACCGGCACGGAAATAGACATTAAAGACGACGGTACAGTCATGGTAGCTAGCCCAGATGGAGCCAGCATAGAAAAGGCCCTTGAGTGGATACGTAGCATTGTGGCCGAACCAGAAGTGGGCAAAATATACAAAGATGCCCCCGTTGTTAGCGTTATGGACTTTGGAGCATTCGTGCAAATCATGCCAGGCAAAGACGGACTCGTTCATGTAAGCGAGCTAAGTGAAGAACGTGTAGAAAAGCCCAGCGACGTAGTGAAAGAAGGCCAGTTAGTGACAGTAAAACTAGTATCTATAGATGACCGCGGACGACTTCAGCTAAGCATGAGAGCAGCGGCAAAAGAATTAAATGGGGGAGGAACAAAGAGTGGTGGCAAAGAAGCATAGCCAAACGTGGCAAGATATGGTTCATAAAAACTGGATGACAACACTAGGTTTTGCATTTGTGCTTTTTTTGCTTGCCTACGGCGGAGCTAGTTGGGCAATAGACAATGGCAGTCTGTGGCTATATGGCATAACGCTAGTGATAATCTACTTGGGATTCAAAGAACTCAAAAGGGGAATTTTAGTTTTGTTTCATAAGAAATGAACAAAGAAGCACTTCTGGAGCAGATCAAAGCAGACATTCTAAAAAATAATGTCTGCCCAGATTTGGCCCAAAAAGCCACGCAACTGGTTTTTGGCGACGGTAATCCCGACGCCGAAGTAGTCTTTATAGGCGAAGCACCAGGTAAAAATGAGGACTTGCAAGGAATACCTTTTGTAGGTGCGGCCGGAAAATTCTTAAATGAAATGTTGGCTAGCATCAGTTTGGAGAGGAAAGATATTTATATAACCAACATTGTAAAGTATCGACCACCAGACAACAGGGATCCTAGACCGAGCGAAAAGGAAGCCTTTCTGCCATATTTGCAGGCACAGCTAGGGGTAATAAAGCCAAAAGTGGTAGCAACACTAGGAAGACACAGCATGGATAGTCTGTTGCCAGGACAAATAATCAGCAAAGTGCATGGACAGCCAAAGAGGTACAACGGGCAGGTTTATCTGCCACTGTTTCATCCGGCAGCAGCACTATACAACGGAAGTCTACGGCAAACATTGCTAGACGACTTTGCAAAAATACCGATAATTCTATCGAAGATAAAGGGGTAAGATCCCACATATTTTAAAGAAAAATAATTAATCAAATATAAATCTCTATATAAAGAGAAAGGAAAATATTAATCCAAATGGATAAAAAACCAAATAACAACCAAGGTCCACGGCCGTCAAGGCAGCCTGGCGGACCGAAACCCAATCAGCCTGCAGGCAACGCAGGCCAGGGCGCGAGTAGACAAGGTGCGCCATCAAACCAACGTTCTGGCGGCCGTCCAAACTCAAGTAAAGGCCGGGCAATGACCACTACAACAGGTAGAAATGTTAGCCGCGGAGCAGCTATCCGCGCACAGAAAATGGCAATTCAAGACGCCAATCGCGTAGCCAACCAATACCTGGATGCATCATCTAAGCCACCAGTGGCTGCCCCTCAGCAGCCCCGCAGAGCCAACACAATAGATGATAGCCCCCAGCTAAAAATCATCAGTTTGGGTGGTATGGACGGCATTGGTAGCAAAAATATGATAGTGGTTGAATATGGCAAAGATGCTCTCGTATTGGACTGCGGCAACGCTTTGGGCGTGAATCTGCCCGGCATTAACTATGCGATTGCTGATACTACCTACCTGGATCAAATTAGAAGCAAAATCAGAGCTTTTGTCATAACCCACGGTCACTTAGACCACATTGGTGGTTTGGCACACATCCTACCCAAATATAACGTACCAGTTTACGGAGGCCGTTTTACTATAGGTAGGGTAGAAGAAATATTCCAGAATTTTGGTTTGCCAATGCCTGACGGCTTTGAGCTTAAAACCGTAATAATGAATGATGATACTCACGAGCGCCTAAAAATAGGGGAGTTCTTTATAGAGCTAGTATGCGTTACCCATGCCATTCCTGGTAGCACGATGGTGGTTATTGATACACCTGCCGGCCGAGTAGTAAACACCGGTGACTTTAGGCTAGACCCCAACCCATTGGACGGCCGTCATACAGATATTGAGCGCATTAAGCAGCTGGGAAACGAAGGTGTGACGGTTCTGATGAGCGAATCTACAAACACCGAGCGCCTAGGTCGGACACCTAGCGAGAGCACTCTAGAAAAAAGCTATGTGGATATTATGGAAAATGCCCCGGGCCGTATGTTTGTGGCCATCTTCTCCACCAATGTGAATCGTATTCAGATGATTGTTAATGCCGCTGTACTACATGGTCGCAAAGTGGCTCTAGATGGCCGCAGTATGGTTTCCACATTAGAAATGGCAGTGCGCGGGGGCTTTATGAAAATCCCCAAAGGCACCATTGTTCCAATTGCTGGCGTCCCCAATATGGTAGACCAAGACGTAGTGGTGATTTGTACCGGTGGTCAGGGTGAGCCCAACAGTGCGTTAGTGCGTATGAGTATGGCCGATCATAAATACATTGCTCTTAAAGAGCAAGACACTGTTGTGCTGTCTAGTACTACAATTCCCGGCAATGAGGAATTTGTGGGCACCATGGTAAACAACTTGCTAAAAAGCGGTATGCACGTTTTCAAATCAGAGACGCATGAGCTAGATCATGTTGGCCCACTGCACGTTTCTGGCCACGGTGCGATAGATGAATACGGCGAGATGATAGATATGCTGAAGCCTAAATATTTCCTGCCAATTTACGGAGATTTCCGTAGCAAAAAACGTCATATCGATGTTGCTCTAGAACATGGAATTGCTCGCAAAGACTGCATTAATGCTGAAAATGGCGATGTCGTAGTTGTGGGCAAGACCAAAATAGAAATTGCTGGCCAAGTACCCAGTGGCACGATACTGGTAGACCAAATTGGCACAGTCGTATCTAGTGTGGTAATTAAAGACCGTGTGCTGATGGCAGAAGAAGGCCTGGTAGCGGTAGTACTGACCATAGACAAACGCAGCGGCAGCCTAATGACCAGCCCAGATATCATCTCTCGAGGATTTATCTACATGAAAGATAATGAAGAGCTAATGAATGATTTTCGCCTAGAACTTAAAAGAGCTGTCACGCAGCGCTACAAAAGGGTAGACCTAGATAGGTTTAAGGCAGAATTAAAAGACTACGTTACTCACTTCTTGTACGAAAGGACACAGCGTAGTCCGATTGTTATTCCTGTTGTGAATGTCGTTGGAGCGGGTGGCCGCAGTGAAAAACCAGCCTCAAACGGCAACGGTGGACCGGCCGGGTCCCCACCGGAACCAAAGTCACCTGAGGATATTGCCCTAGAACAGCAACGTAGGTTTGCCCAAATGCGCCAACGTCTGCTCAACCAAGACGCCCGAGTCGACTAAAGCCTACTATGAACATATTCTTCAATGCTGGTAGAGAATATCCGGTGATTAGGACAACTGCGACTATTGAAGATTTGGACCTAAAAAGCTCTTTGTTGCCAGAAGGGCCAGATATTTTCCGCCTAACAAGCGATGAAATCAAAGCACAGTTTGAGACTGGACCAGCGGCCTATGATCTCACCCACATACCCCTAGACCGCCAATTGGATGGTGAAAGGTTAGCGCAACCGCTTTTTGGCGAGAAGCAAGAACCGACCGAGGAGAAAGAGATAGAGGCTATCGTTGAGCGTGCATCCGAAGACATTTGGACTCACCCACGCAATGATCGAGTTGAGGTAGTAGGAGCCAAGGTAGTCGCTGCCACCAGGGACAGAGAAAAGATGGCTTACTCGCACCGCTGGATTTTTGAAGTAGCTCCGGTCGTTCAAGCGGAAGTGTTCGTTATTCCTGATGTTATAAGTATTGATGGGCTTAAGGTCACCCTAAAGGGCAGATATAAACCAGCCGCCTGGGAATATATTCCTCCTCACTCTGCACAAAAGGATCCTGATGGCTGGAGTATGATGGCCAACATAAATTATGACTTTGGTGCAATCAGCGGGTCGCTGGAATTCAGTTAGACAGAAAAACTTAACTTGTTAAGTATTTTTTGAGATTGACCTATGGGTAAAATGGGCGTATAACAAAACTCATATTTTGGTGCATTAAATAAAGAGTGGGTTTAGAAAGAACATTGAATATGAGCGAGGCATTTCGTGGTTCTGGGGTTAATCCGTCGCCAGCTGAACAAAGTGATTCAATCGAGGCAGAATATGATATGCATCCACGTGATGCTGTGGACATAGTACGCCAGCTTGATTTACGTGCCCATTACCACCCAGAAGTATTCGGCGGTTATCAGATATCTGCCAGATATTTAGAAGACGCACTAGATTCAATAGTCGAAAATCAACTAGAGGGTTCATACGAAGAACTAAGTTTAGAACTTAAACCAGTTATACCATTTCCCACAGAAATACCTTTAAATTCCATGTCGGATGAGGAATATGTTAGCCACGTGAGAGCCCAAGATTCGCTCAGAGTATATGGGTCAATGCCCCCTGGCTCCGCACTGCTAACCTTTCTGACCTACAGGCTAGTTAATGGTTGGGAAGTATCGCAAGACCCTAATAAGGGGGGCTATCATACAGAAAATGTTGTGACTAGAGGCATATATAAAGAACAGGCGGTGGTTTTTATCGAAACTAGCGGTACAGATTGGCTAGGAGATTTTACTAGTTGGGAAATTGCAACTGATATTCCCGATCGTTTGTTACCACAAAATCGGTAAACTTGACTACTGTGTCAACAGGGAGTATAACGGGGCTACGGGTCGAAAATAAAAAAGGAAACAAAAGATGAGTATTTACATTCCAGCAGAAAGAGAACAAGTCTACAGAGAATTCGGGCTAGAAGACGCCCTTGAAGACCCTGTAATTGCACCTGGGCAACGGGTCAAATTAAAAGAACGACGTGATGGCTTTGGGCATAATGTACTAATGCTATGGGTAAAAGGAGAGGATGGGGTGCACATAAATGTTGATGGTGTTGATGTACCAGTTGCCGGCGAGGTTGCAGGTGATGCCTTCGAACATCATTATCCATTAATAAGTCAAAAACTAGGCGAAGGTGCACTGCATTATCTGACTCAACCAGCTGAAGCAGTTACCGAAGCAGCCTAACTTTAACCGTTGAAAAGAGGACTCACCTTGCCAGAAACAAGGAAAGTCCTCCCGCGGTGGCATTGACATGCGCGGGATGGTGTGTTATAATTACAACACTGTTTAATTCTGTTACGGATAAAACAAACAGGTTATACTAATCTAATAAATTATGGCCAAAAAAAAGAAATCAAAAGCTAAGGTAGCAAAAAAAGAAGAGACCAAAAGTTCTTCTGGATTTTGGCGCGGCGTAGGTGCGGTTACTCTAATAATAGGTGGCTTAGTGATGGGCTTTGGCGCATTCATAAGTGCACCGATTCCGGCTGGTTTTTGGGACGGTACATGGTGGGCACTGGGTGCTGCTGCTGTGATTGCACCAATTGCCATGATATACCTTGGAGTTTCCAAGTTTATGTCCGAGGACCAGCAGATTCCCCTGCATAAAGTTGTTGGGATGGTGGGTATGTTGGTTTTCTTGGCCAGCATGTTCCACGTAATGTTTGCGACTGCCGACGCCAATGGAGTGATTACCGGTGGACATGGGGGTAACGTGGGGGCGGCAGTCGGCGACTTGCTTTCTGGTGCGCTCGGTAAATTCCTAGCTACAACTGTTTTCTTACTACTCAGTCTATTTTCTGGATTGTTTGCATTTAATGTAGAGTTTAAGTCCTTCTGGGCATTTCTTACACGCATACTCAGTAGCGAACCGTCCGAAGACAGCGAAGAAGACCTAGCAGCCCTTAAAGGCAAGATGGCTGGCACAGAATTTCAATTGAAAGAAGGTGTCCCGGTAGAACACCACCAGGCAGGTCCAGTGCGGATGCCAGCTGCAAGGGCCGCTGCACAAAAAATAACACCAGAACAAAACCAGGCGGCACTGACTACTGCTAGTGACCCAGACTGGAAGTTTCCTTCGCTAGAACTCCTATCTGATAAACAAGACAAGGCAAATGCGGGTGACGTAAAACATAACGCCCAAATGATACAAGATACCTTTGCCAACTTTAATATTGACGTAGAAGTTGAAGGCGCCAATGTTGGTCCGCGGGTAACACAGTTTACGCTAAAGCCACCTACAGGGGTGAAGTTGACCAAACTTACTGCCTTAGAAGACAACCTAAAGCTTGATTTGGCAGCTCATAGCATACGTATGGAAGCACCGATACCGGGTAAACGCTCTGTTGGCGTGGAAGTACCAAACATAAAGGGAGCTACTGTTACTATCCGCGGCCTTTTTGGAGCGCCAGAATGGACAGAAACCAAGGGCACGCTTAATTTTGTAGTTGGTAAGGATATTGCAGGCGAACCGATAATTGCTGACTTAGAAGAGATGCCGCATCTTTTGATAGCTGGTCAAACCAAGTCAGGAAAAAGCGTGATGATAAATACCTTGCTAGCTAGTTTTTTGTATCGCAACAGCCCGTCTGATTTGAAATTAATTTTGGTAGACCCTAAGCATGTGGAAATGGCACCTTACGAAGACATACCGCACCTGCTTGCGCCGGTAGTCACAGAGCCTGAAAAATGCATCAGTGCGCTTAAGTGGGCAGTGGCAGAAATGGAAAGAAGGCTAAAGACTTTTGCAGAAGTTAAACAACGTGATATTCAAAGCTACAACGCATTAAAGAATGAAGAGGGAATGCCTCACATTGTGATAGTCATAGATGAATTGGCTGACCTCATGATGGTAGCCAGCCGAGACGTAGAAGCTTTGATAGCCCGAATTGCTCAAAAGGCTCGTGCAGCTGGTATTCACCTTGTACTTGCCACCCAAAGGCCTGATGCCAACGTGGTGACGGGCATAATCAAAGCCAACGTTCCCGCACAGATTGCATTTGCGGTTAAAGACCAAATCAACAGTCGAATTATAATTGACCAGCCTGGTGCTGAGAAGTTGCTCGGAAAAGGAGACATGCTATATAAGACTACTGATTTGCCAAGGCCAATAAGAATTCAAGGTGCCCTAGTCACTAGTGATGAAACCAACAAACTATGCGACTTCTTGCGCTCTCAACGTGCGCCACAATATGATGATGATGTTATTTCTCAGCCGGTTCAACTAAACGGCAAAGGTGGCATTGTGGTTAGTGCCGAGAGCGGTGACGACGACGAAATGTGGCGAGACGCCGTGTTGGTAGTAATTAACAATGGCAAAGCAAGCACTAGTCTCTTGCAGCGCAAGCTTGGTATTGGCTATGGTAGAGCTGCAAAATATATGGACCAGATGGAAGACCAGGGCATTATTGGTCAGGCAAGTGGCAACAAACCACGCGAAGTGTTGGTGAGCAGTATTGACCAAGTCTTTGGTACTGGCGACGTTTCAGAATCTATGCCCGAAACAGATGATAATGGTGGCGATGTCTACGACGACATGCCAGACGACGACGAACAAAATAAGTATTAATAAAGGGTTGCAGGCGGAACCCCGGAACGAATGGTCCGCGGGGTTCACGCCTTATCGGTCTTCTTTGCTGATTGGCGTGGGATTACCCACCGGTTGGTGACGTAGTAGTAGGTGATGCTCACAAACGGTGCTGCAACTATGGCGGCCGCCCAGGCAGGGAAACCGATCTCATGAAGCAGTACTGCGTAGATCACTTGATTCGCAACGAAGAAAAGAACTTTTGCTACAGCCCAACGGCTGCCCAGGAAAAGCCAGATCTTCTTCAGACTGAACCTTGTTTTGAGGGCAATCACTTTGTCTCCAAAGACAAACCATTGGACCAAAAGGCCCACAGGAATGCCCAAAGGGGTCATAGTTAGTTTTGCCCCCTGGCTATTCATGTTGAGACTCGAAATCTCAATCAGAAAAACCGCATACAAGGCTGCCCAAGCTGCCAAGCTGGCACAGATGTGCTTACGGAACCTCTCATCGTTGACGTGACTCCAAAACCATTCTTGTGCTTTCTCCGTCATGATTTACGTATCACCTCCTCCTAGTTGTCAAAGACCGATAGGCTAACAATACAACTAAACCGACTATTTAGCGAATATAGCTTCACATTGACCTCTGTTAATAAATAAGCTACAATACTAGGGTAAACAAACTAATTCAGCTCAAGGCATCTAACTGGCGCTTGGGCTAGAACCAACGGAAGGAGTTCATATTGAACGCATATGAAATAGCTGTTCTGTATCATCCAGATTTGGAAATTGATATGGACAAGGCTAGTAAAAAAATCGAAGGCATCATAACTGATGCCGGTGGGAAAATCACCAAGACAGATAATTGGGGCAAGAAAAAACTCGCCTACATTATTAAAAAGCAAGAATTTGCTGTATACGTATTTTATACAGTTGATATCCCATCAGACGGAGTTATCAAGATTGAAAAAATCTTTAACATAACAGACGAAATCATCCGCTTTTTGATAACAAAACCAGACCTCAAGGCAATTGCAAAAGCAGAAGAGCTCAAGGCTGAAAAAGCCAAGAAGGCAGCTGAACGCGGTGATAGAGATGACGACGACGATAAAGATGACGAAGAAGAAGAACGACCACGCCGAAGGCGAAGAGACGAAGAATAAAAAATGAGTATACAGCTGACAGTATACGGTATTCAGTTACAGCCCTTGTCTGACTGTAAACTGTTAACTGTTGACTGTTTACTAAATCCGACGAAGGAGGATTTGTATGGCACGAAGTTTTAACCAAGTAACTTTGATGGGCAACCTAACAAGAGACCCAGAACTACGTAACACACCGAGCGGGCAGAGTGTTTGTAATTTTGGTCTAGCACTTAACCGTAGTTACAAAAATAGTGAAGGTGAGTGGGTGGAAGCAACTGATTTTGTAGATATTGTAGCCTGGGGACCGCTGGGAGAGAGAGTGGCACAGTACCTCACTAAAGGACGTCCAGCGCTAGTTGCTGGCAGACTACAAAGCCGCAGCTGGGAACAAGACGGTCAGAAGCGCAGCAAACTAGAAGTAGTTGCTAGCGACGTTACATTCCTGGGCGGCGCGCCAGGTGCACCGCAAGCCAGTGACGAACCAGTTGCAACAGCTAGTGACAGCGGTGGTGACTCAAGTTCTAAATCAACAAAAGCTAAGAAAGACGACGTTGTTATAGAAGACATTGGTGACGAGCCAATCAACCTTGACGACATACCGTTTTAGTTTCACCAGATTTTTCATTTAACAAATTCACATTTAACAATTTATTTACCAGGTATCATTTACCAAATTTGAGAAAATGAAAATTGATCAATAAATGGCAAATGATAAATGCAGAAATGGTAAATATTAACGACAAGAGGAGTAAATTTTGGCAAAGATATTTAAACACCGAACAGACGTAGCATATTTTGACTACAAGGATTTTAAAACCTTGCAACGCTACGTTAACCAATACGGGCAGATAGAACAACGCAAAAAGACCGGTCTAACCGAGTCTAAGCAACGTCAATTGTCTCGTGCTATCAAGCGTGCACGCCACCTGGCACTATTACCATTCGTTACAGCCGGATAGCAGACTTCGGATG
>JAYTJL010000078.1:0-9375 GCA_043731125.1 Candidatus Saccharimonadota bacterium | reverse complement strand
TGTCTGTAGGAATCATCGGAACGGTCTGGGTAGGACGCGGTATCGGTGTGTCAGCACCCTCATAGGTGTCAATTGCATGGATTTGGTCGGCCAAGATTTTTAGCTCACCGCTGGCTCCATTAGCCCTCCCGGAGCCAATCTTACCTTGAATAATAATCACATTGTCTCTTTGCCAATGACCAATGCTATCTTGGTAAACTCCAGGAAAAACAACCACTTCAATCTCGCTCGTTAAATCAGCCAGTTTGGCAAAGGCCATTTTTTGGCCCTTGCGAGTAGTAATCTCTCTGAATTCTCCTACCGACCCGCCAACAGTTACTTGCTGCCCCATCATCACTTCTTTTATGTTGCTGATAGGAAAAGTGTGAGTAGATAATTTTTCAGTGTAGGGTTCGAGCGGATGCGCGCTTAGGTATAGCCCTAAGAGTTCTCTCTCCCAGGCCAACATATCTTTCGATTCAAACTTCTGATAGGCACTGTCTAGCACTAGCCTATAGACTGGTACGACTTCAGTCTCACCTACAGCCACACCAAACAGGTCTACCTGGCCACTGGCTGCTTGTTTTTGGGCGCGAGAAGCAAAGGCCATGATTGTGTCCAGACTACCCAAAAGTTGTGCTCTATCACCAAACCTATCGAGTGCGCCTGCTTTAATCAGGCTTTCCATGGTTTTTCTATTTGCAATACTGCTACTGACGTTTGTGCAAAATTCTTCCAAGTTAGCAAAGGACCCTCCCAGCAGCTTACGGGCGCGCAATATTTCTTCAACGGGTCCGTGACCAACGTTCTTAATAGCATCCATTCCAAATCGTATTTGATTCTCTCCTGGTACCACAGCAAATTCATGGAAGGACTCGTTCACATCCGGGGGTAGCACGGTTATTCCCATACTCTTGCATTCGTTAATTTCGAGTGCCAACCTATCGGTATTGTCATAATCACTGCTCATAAGTGCTGCCATAAAAGCAAGCGGCCAATTAGCTTTAAGGTAGGCTGTTTGGTAGGCAATAAGACCATAGCAAGCAGCGTGAGACTTGTTAAATGCATAGTCAGCAAAACCTTCTAGGTCTTTCCAGAATTTTTCGGCAATTTTTATATCGACTTTGTTGGCCAAGGCACCTTTAATAACCTGGTCCTTCATTTTGGCCATAGTCTCTCGTTGCTTTTTACCCACGGCTTTGCGAAGGGTGTCAGATTCACCACCAGAAAACCCACACATGTCTTTAACTATTTGCATAACTTGTTCTTGATAGACAATCACACCATAAGTCGTAGATAGGGCTTTCTCCATTAGATGATGGTCATAGCTAACAGGCTCGCGGCCATTTTTTCGTTCTATAAATTTATCTGTCAGCCCAGCTGTCAATGGCCCAGGACGATATAGCGCTACCATAGCAATAATCTCTTCAAATTCCGTTGGCTTTAGGTCTTTTAGGTATCGGCGCATACCAGAGGATTCTAGCTGGAAAACTCCAGTTGTCTCACCTTTGCGTAATAGCTGGAAAGTTTTTTCATCATCCAGAGGAATTTTTTCGATGTCTATGTTTTTTCCTTTAACTTTTTTGACTATTCGGAGGGCGTTTTTAATAGTGGTTAGGTTGGAAAGCCCCAAAAAATCCATCTTGAGTAAACCTAGATCCTCAATTGGACCCATTGAGTATTGTGTTGCAATTGCTCCTTTTTGTGCGACTTCTAACGGAGCATAATCAACTACATCATCCGGAGCAATCACCACACCTGCGGCGTGCACACCGTGGCTACGAATTGTACCTTCTAGCTTTATTGCAAGTCGAAAAACCTTAGCTGCTACTTCATTATTTTGGTTTTCCAATGCCAGTTCTGGTACTTTTTTTATGTGTTCGGCTAAAGCTGTGTGTCTGCCTTGAACTGGCATTGGAATCATCTTTGATAGTCTGTCGGCTTCTGAGTATGGTACTTGCAAGACTCTAGCAACATCACGTACTGAATTCCGAGCAGCCATGCTCCCAAAAGTTACAATGTTAGCAACTCTATTGCGACCATATTTTTCTACACAATAGTCTATGACTTCGTCGCGGCGTGTATCTTGTATGTCAATGTCCATATCGGGCATGCTTATTCGGTCAGGGTTGAGGAATCGCTCAAACAGTAAATCGTATTTAAGCGGATCAATTTCTGTGATTCTAAGGGCAAAGGCCAAAACACTACTGGCGGCGCTACCACGCCCTGGACCGAAGATTATTCCCTTATCTTTACCCCAGTTAATAAAGTCTTGTACAATCAAATAGTAACCGTTAAAGCCCATGCTATTTACAACCGAGAGTTCGTACTCTGCGCGGTCTATTACAGCTTGGCTTAGTAACTTTTTAGCATCATCAGGTCTTACGTCTTTGATTTGATTTCTATCAAGCGACCCATAACGCCAAGCTAACCCCTGCCATACCAGTTTTTCCAATAATGTTTGTTCTGTATTTCCTTGTCCAACTGGAAATTTTGGTATCAGTATGTCACCTGTTTTTATTACCAGATTGATACGATCAGCAATCTTTTTAGTATTGCTCACTAGTTCTGGGTGGTCCTTGCCCCAACGGCCAATGATTTCCTTGGGGTCTATTACATGCAAGTCGAAATTGGCCAAACTCATCCGATTTTCGTCGGACAAAAATGATCCTGTCTGTACGCATAGCAAAACTTCATGAGCTTCTTGGTCTTCTTTTTCTAAGTAGTGAGCATCGCAAGTAACCACTGCTGGCAGTTTTAGCTCACGGGATAATTTCAGTAGTAGCTTGTTGACTCTTTCTTGTTCATCCCACTTTGATGGGTTGTCAGGATGACCATGGTCTTGTAGTTCGATGTAGTATCGGTCACCAAACACTTCTTTGTACCATTCCGCCGTTTTTATAGCTTGGTCGTATTGGTCGTTTCTTAATGCGCTAGACACCTCACCGCTAATGCAGCCACTGAGTACAATTATGCCCTCGGAGTGCTTTTTTATCAGGTCGCGGTCTATACGTGGTTTGTAGTAAAACCCTTCCAGGCTGGCTAGTGTTGCGAGTCGCATTAAGTTCTGATAGCCGGTGTGGTCCATGGCGAGCATTGTCAGGTGGCAATATTGCCTGTCGTGCGCTGGGTCCTTGTCGAGATGTGTCCGCGGTGCAACATACGCCTCCATTCCAACTATAGGTTTTATACCAGCTGAATTGGCTGACTGGTAAAATTCAATTGCACCAGAGAGGGTGCCGTGGTCGGTGATTGCCACAGCTTTCATTCCACATTTCTTAACTCGTTCGACCAACTTAGGTACTTTTGTTAGACCGTCTAGTAGTGAGTAGTGAGTGTGGTTGTGCAAATGCACAAAATCAGAAGGTTTGAGTTTTGTATTCCCCATTAACCACTATTATATATAATTGCCCGGCTTAGGGTGTGTTGTTTTATAGTTGGCAGTTAAACAATACTTAACTAGCCTGCCTGCCGGTAGGCGGGTAAAGTACTTTCTAGCTCTTGATGAATTTTCTGAGATTTTTGGCTGCTAATTTGCTTTGTTTGATGGCTTTGTTAAGTTCTGGGTCTGCTGCCTCTCCGGCTTTGACTGATTTAATCAAGGTGGATGATTTTATTTGCGCATCTTTGGCACGCAAGAGAGCTTCGTTGAATTCCTCTAGCGCCCTACCTTTCAGTGCTGTTGTCTCGGTCTTTGCTTTTGCAAGCAATTCTTTGAGCTCAAATTCCAACTCTCTGAGTTCGTGTAGTAGTGTATCAGCAACTTCACTTGCCTTGTCAGTAATATCAGCTCTTGTTTCCTTACCGCTCTTTGGGGCTGTAAGTATTCCAGCCAGATATCCTGTTATACCAGCTACGGCGGCTCCGATTGCCAACTTCTTACCTGTATTTTCATCCTTCGACATTCTTACTCCTTTTTTTTCTTTTGAACGTTTGAGACTATGTTGCTGACCATTTTAAGAATAGCTAGTGGTGTTGCTGACTTTTCAAAAGCCGCTGCTGCTGCCTCTACAGACCCAGCTACACTTTCTGCCCGGTCAACAATCTTTTTTACCCGCCTCAAGGTCATAATTATGTAATAAAGTGCAATGCTAAAAAGAACAAGAAAAATTACTAACACGGTTGATGTTATAACTACGAGTGTTTCTGTTGCGCTATCCATACCTTTATTATACCCTACTCCGACAGCTGTTTTTTTATGATTTGCCCGGCAACGCCCGGGTTGGCTTTGCCCCCACTTTTAACCATGACTTGGCCTACCAAGAAGCCAATGGCTTTCATTTCACCATTTTTAACATCTGCAGCAGCTTTTTCGTTTTCAGCCAGTACTTCGGCGACTATTTTTTCGACCTCCCTTGCGTCTGAAAGCTGTCTCATAGATTCTGCAAGTTTTTCAATATCAACCGACTGATCATTGGCTTTAGCCAACAATATCTCTTTCTCAGCAGACGAACTGATTAATTCTAATCTCAACATTTCCGCAATCCTTACATGATCTTCAAGTTTGACCTGCAGAGTCTTGGGCTCTTCGAGTGAGTCAAAGGCAATCCGTCTAACATCTAACGAATCAACCCCATGTCCTATTGCTTCTAGGCATTTGCTACACACGCTTTCATTGTCCAGGATATCTTCGACGGCTTGGGAATCGACGCCAATGACATTGAGCTTCTGTCGGATCGCCCCAGGAAGCGGCGGTAAGTCTTTTTTGTAGTCTTCAATTTGCTCATCGCTCAATTCAACTGGTGGGACGTCTGGTTCTGGCATGTAGCGATAATCTTGGGCTTCTTCTTTGCCACGTTGAGAGGTGGTCTTCTGAGACGCTTCATCCCAACCCCGTGTTTCTTGTATCACATGCTGATTGGACTCTAGAAGCTCTGTTTGGCGTACTATTTCGTATTCTACGGATGCTTCTACGCTACGAAAACTGTTGAGGTTTTTTACTTCTGCTCTAGTCCCTAGAGTATTGTCTGCCGAGAGACTTATGTTGACATCAAACCGCAAGTTGCCGTGGAACATGTCTACATCGCTAACGCCGGCGTACTTCATAATCAAATACAGTTCGCGCACGTAGGCTTTAGCATCAGCTGCAGAATGTATCTGAGGTTCGCTAACAATTTCCAGCAGAGGGGTACCAGCACGATTAAGGTCTACCAGGCTATAGTCGGCTCCGTCAGGATGTGTATTTTTACCAGCGTCTTCTTCCAGGTGAGCCCTGGTTATGTCGATTTTTTTGGTTTCACCGTCAACATTGATTTCAACAAAGCCACCTAGAATTATTGGCTGCTCAAACTGACTAATTTGATAGCCTTTGGGAAGATCTGGGTAAAAATAGTGCTTGCGATCAAATTTGCTAAACTTTTGCGGCGAAGTGTTGAGCGCAAATGCCGCACGTGCGGCAAGGTCTAGAGCACCTTGATTCAGTACCGGCAAAGCCCCCGGCATACCAACGCATATGTGGCTGATCAAAGTATTTGGTGCAGCACCGCGAGCGTCATTATCAACCGCAGCAAACAATTTTGTCTTGGTCTTCAGTTGCACATGAGTCTCTATACCTATAGTCGGGAAATACTTCATTTTTCCCTCCAGCTAACAGCTAACAGCTGACAGCTGACAGTCTTTCGCTTCAGCAGCGAACTGGGCAAACTGAAAGCTGTATACTGTCTACTGTCTACTTCTATCATAGTGCACCTAGGTCTTTCAATGCCTGCTTGAATCCTTCAAGTGCTCTTTGAACGTCTTTTTTATTCAATTTAGCGCCCGGTTCATGTACTAGTCGATTTCGCAGTTTATGTGCAAACCAGACACCGTCATTGTTGGTTAACGACCGTTGAGCTGCTACCAGTCGCTCGCCCATTGTCTTGCCTTTGTAGCGACGTTTTTTCAATGCTTCATCTAATAATTTATCTGCATCAATTACAGCCAGTATCATTCCTTCGGGAGTCTTGACGCGCTCGAGCAACTGCGACCAATGAGCATGGAAATACTGCTTATTTAGTCGGCTGGGTACATGTTTGCCTAGCCGACTGACCAGTACCATCACTACTATGCCAAAAATGATTATTGCCACCAAATAATACATCATGGTTTTACAGTCTCCTCAAATGCTTTGGCCACCAGTAAAAGCTGTCTGTCAGCCCCCTGCGCGCCAATTATTTGCAGACCAACCGGCAAGCCAGCTACTTCAGCACACGGCACGCTGACTGCTGGGTTACCAGTAATGTTAGCAGCAACAGTCATTATGTCTAGCAAATACATTTGCATTGGGTCACCCGACTTTTCGCCAATTTTGGGTGCTGTAGTTGGTGCCACTGGACCAATTAAGAAATCGACTTGGCTAAATGCTTCTTTTACCTCATTGATGAGCTTGGTGCGTACCGTCTGGGCTTTTTTATAATAGGCATCGTAGTAGCCACTAGACAACACATATGACCCAATCATGATTCTACGCTTAGCCTCTACGCCAAACCCTTGTTCGCGGCTTAGTTCATAACTATCTAATAGGTCACTGGCATCTGGACTGCTGTAGCCATATCGCTGGCCGTCGTAACGTGCCAAGTTACTACTCACTTCTGCCGGACAAATAATATAATATACTGCCAACGCTAGGGGTACGCTTGGCAGGCTAACCTCAATGACTGCTGCCCCAGCCTTCTTTAATTTTGCTACAGCTTCATTGATTACATTTTTAATATCTGGATCAACCTCGTCGGTCATATATTCTTTAACAATGCCAATTTTCTTAGTGGATAGTGGGTAGGGTGTAGTGGTTAGGTAAGGCTTTTGGTCTCGTTCGATTGTTGTTGAGTCGAGTTCGTCCTTGCCAGCCATGACGTCTAACACCAAAGCTGCGTCCTCAACAGTTGCTGCTATTGGTCCAATTACATCTGTACTGCTGGCCATTGCTACAACACCGCTGCGGCTAACAAGTCCGTATGTTGGTTTGTAGCCTACAGCCCCGCAAAAGCTAGCCGGCAAGCGAACTGACCCACCAGTATCCGTACCGAGAGCAAACGGCGCCATGCCAAGGACTACAGCAGCCGCGCTACCACCACTACTTCCCCCTGGTACCCTTGTTTTGTCATGAGGATTTTTAGTGACAAACCAGTCACTATTTTCAGTGCTGCTGCCATGAGCAAAAGCATCTAAGTTAGCTTTAGCAACGCAGATTGCACCCTCGGCTTCTAGTCTTTCAATCGCCGTTGCCTGGTACGGTGCTTCGAAGGACTTTAGAATGTTACTAGCTGCAGTTGTTTTGCCACCAAAAGTAAGAAAGTTGTCTTTGGCTATAAAAGGTACACCTGCCAAGCTACCCTTTGGGTTTTTGTCTATTTCGGATGCTCTTTGCAGTGCCCGCTCGTCAAGAGTTGAAATTATGGCGTCAAACTCTTTTCCAGCCTTAATTTCTGATAACGATTTATTAACAAGATCGACTGCCTTGAGTTCGCCACTGCGAACTTTATCAGCAATTACAGCTATGGGGTCCCACTTCATAAAACTTTTTTTACCTTGAATTGGCTATCTTGAGTAGCCGGCGCGTTTTTGAGTAAGTCTTCTCTAGTGGCTTGGTATTGTTTCACTACGTCTAGCCGAGTAACATTGCTAAGCCCTGTTACTTGGTAAGTAGGCTCCAGCCCGCTGGTATCCACATTGTCCAGCATTTCAACATAGTTCAAAATTTCTGATAATTCGCCCTGAAACTTAGATACCTCATCATCAGAAAGCTTTAGACGGCTCAAACTAGCCAATTTTAAGACATCATCCCTAGTGAGTTTTGACATTCTAATTGGTAATTATACCAGACGTTTACAGATACCACCCCTATTGACAAAGGGGTTGGGTTATTATAAACTTGTGGATAACTAACTCTATACTGCTCGTGGTGGACCACACATGATTCGCCGCTCGCAGCGGTGTTTTTAGTTGGTTCATTAACAAGCAGAGTAGTAAACCAACCCAAACCCAATCCTGGGAGGAGCAATGACAGTAAGGACACTTAAGGACTGGATTGACTCAAAGGATCCCGTTCGTTTGGATCCTATCTCAATGGTGTTCGATTTTCCGGTACCAACTCGTCTCAACCTAACCCAGCAAAGAAGGATGGAGGCTCTGATACGTGCAATCCCGACTACCGCGTCAGTTTACGCCCGAGATGACCGAGTGGTCGTCAAGGCGAACCACTCGGGAGACTGGGACCAGAACATTCTGATGGTCCTTGCCGTAAAGCAGGCCATCAAGACATTGGTGTAGTCTCCCACTTAGTTGGTAGGAGGTGAAAAGTGCAACGGAAATGGAGTATCCACGTCGTGGATACGAAAAACATGGGCTTGCGCGAGTTTCGGCTCGTGGAAGGTCCTACGTTGAGTCCGAAAGAGGAAGCGAAAATCACTACCACATATGGTAGTGACCGTAGGATCGGTGTATTCGATGTCCGACCTGGCCGGGTCGCTGTGACACTGTTGGACAGCACGCTGTGGACGTGTAACGGCATCGTCACTTGTGACATCCGAGAAACACTCGGTGAGGTCTAGACCCCACCCCAAACCCCCAAGGAAAGGTAGGAAATGCCAGAGACTCGCAAGATTGACGGAAAAGGTGCAGACTGGCGTGAGCTTGACCTTGATAGGTCAAGCTTCATGTCATGGAGACGTCAGCGCAGACTGGAGAATCTGCTCATGGAGAGCGGGTTCGTGGCTGAGGTGTACGCCAAGGCTGACAAGCTCATGATTCGGCTCAAGCAGAGCCTTCACTGGCAGGTTGAGTCCATCCGCGCGCAGATCGACTCTCTCATCGAGCAGTCCATCAGGCACGCCGCCGTCTACCGCTGATCTATTCCACCCCCCGAAAGGATTCACCGCATGTGCACCATTACACGTACTGGAAGTAAGGTTACAGCCACCTGGACAGAACCAATCGCAAACGTCGCTCCGGTGACTTTTCACCCGGACGACCGCATGGGTCAGATGTGTTGCATGCCAGTGGCCAGTTCCGAGCTGGGAGCGAGTGCGTCGTCCTTAGTCGATGCATGGAGAAACCAGGTTCCTGAAGGCACCCTCGCTGTTCGAACGTCGAAGATCTGGGTCTTCGACTACCCAACTATGCAAGCTGCGGAAAAGCACCAGGCTAGCCTGGCCGCCCTCATCCACCAACACACTCGCGATGAGGCTCACTCCGCCGTCGGATAGCCCACTTGCAGATGCTGGGAAGGCTGGCACTTGTGCCAGCCTTCCCAGCCACGGTAGAGGAGAATGATTAAGGAATTTTTTCCTTGGTTGATTCGATTCTTTCCCGCACAAACAAATTTGGGCTAATTACTACTCTGCTCTTCAACTCAAGTTGACAGTAAACAGGTTTCAGTAAACAGTTAAAGATCCGGACTGTTGGCTGTTAGCTGTATGC
>JAYTJL010000077.1:0-19002 GCA_043731125.1 Candidatus Saccharimonadota bacterium | reverse complement strand
TGTAACCATCAACTTCGCCTCCAAATTTGATTCCATCCCACATGTGGTTGTTAGTGCCTCCAACTCCTCCGCTGGTGGCCTTAACTACTACACTAATCGCTCTAGCACCAACTTCAGTATTTGCACTGCCAACACACCCACTGCCTCAACAACCTACGTTTTCGACTACATCGCTATCCAATAGTCTCTAGTGGTTAGTGCATAGTTTATAGTTTGCTGCAGCTACACTATCAACTACACACTACTCACTAGCAATACTTAACAAGTCAAGTAATTCACACATCCAAAAAAATGGTGACCTGGTCGGCTTTTACATGAGCAATGCCTCGAGTTATTTGCATATTAAAATCCGGTTTGCCTTCAGAACGGACAACTATCGTGCCCGATTGAAGCAAAGACATAAAATTCTTATGATGCGGCAGCACGTCAAATGGACCAGTCAGATTAACAGCAGAAAGACTGTTTGCCACTCCCTCATAATATATTTCAAAGGGCGCGTAAATTTTCACCTTCATAGTGTCAGTCACTGCAGGTTTGACTGTAGTGTTCACTTTGCTCATGCTTTATCTGGCTCTTCTTTCTTAGTTGTAGCTGGTTTATCGTCCGCTAAGGTTGCCGGTGCATCAGGCGCCTCTTCTGGTGCACCAGTTTTTCCCTCACCTCCAGCAAGAATGTCTTCGATGCCTTTAAGTGTCTGTTCGCGGGTCAAATATTCGCCCTTGATACCCGTTAATACTTCTGTCACAAACATACGCTGAGAGAAAAATTTTATAAGTTTGCTAGCTTTGGCAAAATCCGCTCTGTCTGTCGGTGATAGTTCGTTTTCGCCGATGATAGCAATGATGCTCTTAAGGGATTCGTGTTTTTGGATTAGTGATTGGACCTTAACAGAAAGGTCGTAATGCCTGGCCCCAACTATCTCGGCGGTCAGCAAAGAGCTTGATGTTTTTATAAGATCTACTGATGGCCTAATGCCCTGCTCAGCAACTTTACGAGAAAGCACAATTGTACCATCCAGCTCGTGCGAAATCATCTGAACTGCTGGGTCTGACAGGTCGTCCGCTGGGACGTAGATGGTCTCAACGGCGGTAATGGACCCGTTTTCATTAGAGCTTAGTCGGTCTTGCAGTAACTTAACGTCTGAAAAAATGGTTGGCTCGTAGCCCCCCTCGTTAGGAATTTGCTCCAAAATCGTTGAAAGTTCGTTGCGAGCCTGCACATAACGGTATACATTGTCTGCGAAAAAAAGTATATCTTTCTTCTCTTCATCGCGAAAATATTCACTAGATGCCACAGCTGACAACGCCACCAACATACGTTGAATTGGGTTTTGATCCATTTGCCCAAAAAACATCACGGTATTTTTAAGCATGTCGTTTTCTTTCAAAGTCTCATATAGTTCGTGACCTTCACGAATACGCTCACCAATCCCTGTGAAAAATGACAGCCCTCGGCCACCACGTGCCACATTGTTAATGAGCTCCATTGTCAGCACCGTTTTACCAACACCAGCACCACCAATTATGCCCATTTTGCGTCCCTTTACAAAAGGTGTGAAAAAGTCGATAACTTTTATCCCAGTTTCCAGAATTTCTGATTTTTCAGAAGTGAAAGAGGTGCTTCTGGGCGGAACTTTCATAATATTTTTGAACGGAACCTTAGCCGGGTCAACCGGTGGCAAGCCGTCCAAGGGCCTGCCAAGTGCGTCAAAAATTCTACCAATCGTCCCGCTCCCCACTGGCACTTCTATCCCACGACCGGTCTTTTGGACTTGCATATTTTTCTGAATCGACTTGTCTTCTGCAATATTGAGACAAATAGCAGTGTTGCTATCAACAAGACTGTCCACCAACAAGACACCGCGACCTGGACTATTAACTACTAGCAATTCGCCGATTTCCGGCTCTTCATCAAATTGAACAGTTACAACAAGTTCTTTAATAGTACGAATTGAACCGGTTGCGCTCATTTTGTGTGCCTCAATGCGTTAACTACTTCCTTGAGACGTTCGTCTTTTATGTGCCGATTAGCCCGGTTATAAGAAAGGCTGAGTTCGTCGTAGGTTTCATCGGAACGTTGATGAGCAGCACTCATGGCCTGAAAACGACTAGCATACTGCGCTAGCTTTGACTCCAAGATCACTTCGGATAGGGCTATTTGCATCATTGTACGTTCAAGGTGGTCCACAACCGCAAAAGTGCTCGGTTCAAAAATATAGTTATCTTCACTTATGGTTTCCTGTCCGGGAGCACTTTTTGCTCCGCGCTCTGTCACAGCTGTACTGAGCTGGATGTTTCTGATCTCCTGGGAACTAAGCGAAACATAGCCCTGGTAGTAGACCATTGTATTGCTGTATTTTTGCGCCTCAGTAACAATTGGTGTTACATTGATATCCCGGTCGCTGGTTGGCAATTTGAAACTACGAATATAGTGAACCCCACGCTGAGCTAACTGCACTGCCCCGTGGTGACCTATCACCAAGATGTCATTCTTGTCTTTATCGTACACCTTGAGTACTTTAGCAATTAGTCGCTGGTCAATATCACCACTAAAACTACCCTCGCTGGTAACAAGTACAAGCAGAACTTTCGGATTAACATCGGTGTTGGTTGTACTGCGTCCAAAGTGAAACATTTCATCAACCCGCAGCTGGGTATATATATTCCATAAATCTGCGAAATATCGTTCAGAACTTTGCACTTGGTCTTTAATTTGAGCAATCCGCATACTAGCTAGTCCTTCAAAGACACTGGTTAGCTGAACCATAGTTTGCATAGCATCTCTTTCTTTTGCTATTTCTTCGGTTTGCCTCACTTTGGAGCTCCTTGGACAATTGATACTTCAGACTTTAGCTTGGCGAGCGCACCCCCGTAGTCTTCGTCTTTTTTGACCGTCGCAGCAATATCATTAACTACTTGTTTCATACGCGGGATGTTTAAACCATGCAATGGGTCTCCCTCTAAAATCATATCTATCATTAGTTGCTGAGCCATCACTGGGTAAGTCTCGCCGGGGGCCTGGGTGAACAGAACGTTGAGTTGCTTACCCTGCATTACGCTTTTTTGGGCCTCGACTGACAATTCGCTTCCAAAGCGGGAGAAGTTCTCAGCTTCGCGGAAAGCTGCCAGCGTTTTGAGGAGCTTGTCATTTTGGTCGTGCTGTCTTTTGTTATGACCTCGCCCACCAACACGTGTCACACTCAAGCCAATGTTTAGTGCTGGTCGGAGGCCCTGCCGGAATACTTCCATGTCTAATATCCACTGGCCATCAGTTATTGACATAATATTGGTCGGCAGGTATGCAGTAATGTCCCCGCCATCTGCCAGTACTACTGGAATAGCAGTGAGGCTAGCATGGTTGGCATTCAGTCTTCCGGCACGTTCTAACAATGACGAGTGAGCATGAAACATATCACCTGGGTAGCTATCACGGCCAGGACTAAGACCGAGCAATAAGGCGATTTCACGCCGAGCATGAGCATGAGCGGTCAAGTCATCATATATGATAACTGTGTCTAGGGTTTCTTTCTGCCAGAGATACTCTGCCAATGCGCAACCAACATAAGGAGCAAGATACGAAAGCACTAGTGATTCAAAGATTGTTGAGACTATGACAATAGACTTTTTGAGTGCGTCATTTTCATTAAGGCGGGTCAGTAACATGTTAATGTCACTACGGCGCTTAGCAATCAACACATAGACCACAATCTGGTCAGTATTACGCTGATTAATAGCAATCTGAGTTGCCATTGTAGACTTGCCTGACTTTGTATCACCCAATAATGCTAAGCGCTGTCCTCTCACAATCGGAAAAATGGCATCAATCGACATTAGTCCTGTCTCCAGCTGTGTCTCCAGCATCTGCCTGGCGTGTATTGGTGGAGCCCCATTAAATATGGGCCAATCAGAGTCGGCCGCAATAGCACCCTTACCGTCAAGTGGTTCTCCGGTAACAGACACTACCCTTCCTATGAAGTCTTTGCCTACTTTTGTTGTCATAGTTGGTGCCAGAATCACAGCAGCCATACCAACACGCAACAGAGCGTTCCCAAGGTGCAAGGCTTGTAGCCGGTCTTCTAGAACAATGGTTATAAAACCACGACTACCATCCTCAAACATCACCATGGAATGTACATTAGCAGGCTGCATGCCACGAATTTCTATCATGAACTTATCAACAGCCATTATTTCCCCGACTGGGGCACCGCTGTCGACTAACTTTTTAAAATGTCCAGCACTAGCGCCTTCCATTTACAGCTCCCTTAATGAGTTCTACAAGATACGGTTCTTGTTTTTCTAAATACACCCTTAGGCTCATATCAAAGAGTTTATTTGGAGTCCGAACAACACAACCGGCTGCAATATTTGGCTGTAACCCCACCTGCAACAATGCTTGTTGGTGAACCGTGGCTCGAAACCAAGCCAGAATCCGCTCTAACGCTTTTGGCGATGGTTCGGCAGCAAAACTAATGTGAATTTTTGGTGCAGTCTGTTTTACTGCATCCAGCATCGCACCAAGGTCTTTTCTGTGACTGTCGTCGAGCAAGTTATAGCCATTGTCCCGGGCAATTCCTTCCAGTGCTTTTGTTACTCGTGGTGGTTGAAAAGCCGTACCGGCTGCTCTCACTCTTGCAGCAACAAAGAAGTCCTCAACCGCATTAAGTTCGCGCTGAAGAGAAGATATATTAGATGACCCAACTACAGTCAGAGGTAAATGAAATTTAGAACTACGCTCCACGCTGGATATCCTCAATTATTGCTGCTTTATTAGCTTCAAGCTCGGTCAGAATGTATTCCAGTTGGTCAGTCAGGTCTATCTGGCTACCGATAGAACGCAAAATGTAGTGGTTGACTATCCTGGCCATTTCTTTATCAAATGTTTCGACAATCTTCTTCTTCTGAGCATCAACCTGAGCTGTCATTTGCTGCTGCAAGAATGTTCGCTGCTGGTCAATTGTGGCAGTCGTTTTTTCGATAGATTCCAGTGCAATTTGTTTGGCATCAACAATTGATTGTTCGTATTTCTTAAATTCGTCTTGCAAAGTCTTAGTTATCTCAGACCGCATGTACTCATTGAGCTGTGCCGTTGTTTGTCGAAGATCCTGCTGCAAGAACATAGCATTCTCACCAATTATTTTTTCAAAATGCAGGCGACCACGGTTACGTAGCTCTTCTCGAAAGTCAGCGTTAAATATATGCTCAACATCGGTATTAGCAGATTGCTCTAAGTTCATCGCACCAGATGCACCCCCTCCGCCACCTTTCCCAATTTTTAAAGCTAACCAAATAAAGGCCAACGTCGCTGCGCCGATAGCTCCCAGAACTAGTACCAATCCACCTGTGTTCATATTTTGGTTTAAACGCTTACCCTTATAGCTTCAATAATAAATATACCCCAAGAAGACCAATGGTGAAAATCAAAATTGCCATAATGACTGTTTTCGTTAACCCACGCATAATTGATTTTCTACTTAATGGGTTACGACCAATCGACACAATTCCGCTACGCACCCCTACAGTTACTAGAATTGCGGCCAAAGCGCCGCTCACCAGAAGCACCAAAACAGCTAGATAAATTTTCAAAACCCCAACGGGATTGCCGGCAATTGATTCTGCAACTTTGCGTAGCGACTCCGGAGCTGCAAGGCCTGACTTCTTAGTGGGATTGCCCTTTGGCAAAATATCTACACTGATTCTAGCTACCCTCACACCGGCAACTGATGTAATTGTTCTGTTTTTACCGTCAAATCCTTCCGCAGCTCTCCCCAAGACAAAACTCTGAACCGTATCCGCCCTTGCAGCAATTCCATCAATATTTGACATTGAAATATAATCACCGGGCTTAATTATCCCTTTTTGGTCTGTCACCAAGACGCTATGCTTGCCACTGGTTGCAATATAGATGCTATTCTTGCCGTTTGTAAGGGCTATTGGTGCTTCAGATGGGTCGATTACAACTCCGTATATACTAGCTGGGTCTTTAGCGGCGGCTATCTTGACTTTCACGTTTTTACCCTCAAGTGCAACAACCAGTCCAGGTTGAAGAGGAGTGCTACTCTCATAGGCTCGCACAAGTGTCTCCGCCGATAGGCGTGATCCACCGATCGCGGTGTGCCATATAACCGAACAAAAGCCAAATACTAAAAGCCAAATACTAAAAGCCAAAAAAAGGTGTTTTCTATACCTGCTAACATCCATAATCAATATGGTTGATTATACCGCTTTTGTTTATGAGATTCTATCTGTTTTGGCTTTTAACAACAGCAGCTAGTGTCTCAGCGGCGGCCGTTACGTCTTCCTCAGTGGTTAGTTTTCCAAAACTAATTCGCAAAGTAGACCTAGCGTCTGCGTCACTTAGCCCGATTGCATTGAGTACGCTAGAAGGTTTTTCATTGCTGGCACTGCAAGCACTACCGAGTGCGACCATTACGCCTCTCTCGTCTAATTCCATCATAACTCGTTCGTTATCAACACCACTGATAGTTATGCTTACGATATGTGGACTTGAATGTTTGGACCTTGAGTTAATAGATATCCCCGAAAGAGTTTTTTGCAATTTATTCGCAAATTGATGATTGAGTTTAAGTACTCTTTCGGTTTCACCTCTTCTCTTCTCCTGTGCCTCGCATAAGGCAACTGCCAAACCATGTATTCCAGCCACGTTTTCCGTACCAGACCTCAAGCTATTTTCTTGTCCACCGCCAAACAGTAAGGGCTGGATGTTAGTAGCAGTACGCACATATAAAAATCCACTCTGTTTTGGGCCATATATTTTCCCACCGTTAACACTCATTAAATCCACACCTAGTCTCGCTACATGTAAGTCTAAGTAACAGCCCGCCTGGGCGGCATCTGTGTGTAGGTATAATGGTAGGTTATTTCCATTCTTTGCTCTTTGTATGCGAATTTGTCGCAATCTGTATGATATTTCCTTGATGTCCTGAATCACTCCAATTTCATGATTTACCAATCCAACACTAACTAGTACGGTTTCGTCACCGATTAACTTCGTTAGTTTATCAATATCAACACTCCCGTTGTTGTCTACAGAAGCAGTTTGTGTGCTGTAGAGCTTTGCAGGCATAATCACAGAATCATGCTCGATCGAGCTAACTATCATGTTGCTACTCACATGGGCTCTCATCACTCCCTGCACGGCAAGGTTGTTTGCTTCAGTGCCACCAGCTGTAAATATAATTTCGCTAGGCCGTGCACCAATAGTTGCGGCAATTATTTGCCGGCAGCCTGCAACTGATTTTTTAACGGACTTTGCTGCTATGTAAGTTGCCGATGGGTTGTAGAATTTGTCTGTAAAGAATGGATCCATAGCCTGCAAGCAAGCCTGACTCATAGGCGTTGCTGCAGCATAATCAAGATATATTTGCTTCACCTGCTAAGCCTTTCCTCGCCCAAACCAAATAATTCTATAGAATTTCTGGTAGTAGCGGTTGCTAAGACATCAAATTTCTCTCCTCTGAGTTTTGCAAGAAAGCAAGCCACGTCTTGGGTGTGTTTTGGCTCACAGCGTTGACCACGGTATGGCACTGGTGTCAAAAACGGCGCATCGGTTTCTAGCAAGATTTTATCTAAGGGTGCTTGTTTGGCTGACTCTCGCCAGGTTTCTTCTTTTGTGTATGTGAGCAAACCGTTCAGACCAATCGATAGCCCCCTGCTCAAAACCTGGTCTAGTACATGCGGTGGTGCACTAAAACTATGGACTACACCCTTGAGAGGTTTGACTGGGATTGAGTAATCATCAAATATCTTCCAAAAACTATCAAATGCCTCTCTGATATGAAAAATGAATGGCAGCCCAGTCTCTAACCCTGCCTCCAGCTGCATCCGTAGGATCTTTTCCTGGTCGGCCTTAGGTGTGTATTCATGGTAATGATCTAGCCCAATTTCTCCTACGGCCACGACTTTTGGTTTGGCAACCATAGCCCTAAACTTGGTAAGCGCATTCTTGTCTTCTAGAAAGTCTCTGCCATCATGTGGGTGGGCTCCTACGCTAGCCCAGACCCCGCTTTGAGTGGTAGCTAGATCGATCGCCCGCTGGCTGTCGTCTAGGCTACACCCCACGGCTATCAACCGACTCACTCCCGCTTCCAAAGAACGTGCTAAAACATCCGGCCTATCAGCAGCATATTTATCGAAGTGAGGATGAACATGTGAGTCAATGAGTTCGGTCATTTGATTACTTTGCAGGTTGCTCGGCTTGTGTGTTGGCTGGTGGTTTTTCAGCCTTTGGAAATAAAGATGTTTCCAACGGTTTCAATACACCAGAGTCAAATGTGTCACGAATTTTCTTAGCTGTATCTGGCATAAATGGATAAAGCAAAGTTGCAATTTCAAGTAGGCAGCCAACCATATAGGCTAACACTTCTCTTAAGTGGTCTTCCTCTTTCGACTTAGCTATTTCCCATGGCTTGGTTTCGTCTATGTATTGGTTGAGTCCTCTGACCTGCTCCCAGATTTGCTCCACCGCTCTGTCAAAACGAAAATCAGCCATTGAAGCCTGAAAGGGTGCAATGTCATGACCCGGAGACGGTATTTCACCAATCACGCCGCTTTGGTATTTAGCAATCATCGCTGCGCTGCGAGAGACTGCGTTACCTAACTGGTCTGCCAGTTCGGTATTGTAGGCCTTCTCCAACTTTTCCCAACTAAAATCACCATCTTCATAGGACGGAATGTGGCGCGTGAAGTAATAGCGAAAAACATCACTGCTGTATTTGTTGACAATATCTACCGGAGCAATAACATTACCGAGAGTCTTGCTCATTTTTTGATTATCTACATTGATAAAGCCGTGTACATAAAGTGACTTTGGCAAGGGCAGGCCAAGGGCTAGCAGCATACCAGGCCAAATAGCTGCATGGAATCGGGATATGTCTTTGCCGATTACTTGTACACTAGCTGGCCAGAATTTTTTGAAATCGCCGTGTTCTGGGTAACCTAGAACCGTTATATAATTCATGAGTGCCTCGAACCATACGTACATTACCTGCGTTTCGTCATCTGGGACAGCAATACCCCATGCTATTTTTTCTTTTGGACGGCTTATGCTTATGTCTTCTAGGCCTGATTTTACTAACGCCAACACCTCATTGCGGCGACTAATAGGCACAACACGCAGTGATTCCGTCTCAAGCGCTACTTTTATTTGCTCGTTGAAAGCAGACAGTTTGAAAAAATAATTTTCTTCTTCTAGTTTTTCATAGGGCCTGTTATGTGCCGGGCATACGCCTTTATTTTCTTTTACGGTTTCTTCTGGAAAATATGCTTCGTCACCCACGCAGTACCAGCCACTATATTTTCCTTTATAGATATGCTGGGTAAGGTTTGTCCAGATTACCTGGGCACGTTGTTCATGGGCTTTATCAGTTGTTCTGATAAAGCGGTCATTGCTTATGTTTAGTGTTTTCAGAAGATCACGAAAAGTAGTGCTCATTTTGTTGGCAAACTGCTGTGGTGTTACGCCAGCCTCGGCGGCCTTTTCTTCAATTTTACCGCCGTGTTCGTCTGTACCAGTACAAAAAATCACGTTTTTATTGCATTCACGAGCGTAGCGTGCCAATACATCGGCATAAACAAGCTCCATACCAAATCCAATGTGTGGCGTAGAGTTCACATAAGGAATAGACGTAGTTATGTAATACTTATCTTCCATTACTTCTTATTGTACCTCAGTATTAGGTGTTAAAAATAGTCGTTCGCTTTTATGGCTAACCAAATACCTACCAGGCCTCCAATTGCTCCGCCCAATATACTCCAGCCGGATAGAAAATTATCCTCACCAAAAAGTGTTGGTAAATATGACCCTATTGTTCCGAAAACAAAAACCAGCAGATAAACGAGGCTTTTACTCATTACTATATTGTATGTCAATTTTGAAAAGAGAGGGAGGCAAGTGTTGCTACCCCACATCCGCTCAAGGCGGATGTGGGGCTAGTGCTAGTGGACTGCGAGTCCGGATGGAGTGCTGAGAATCGCAAGTTTGCGTGCTGAGAGCTCACGCCCCCGAACCTCTACGAGCAGAGCCAGAATGGCCTCGCGCTCATCTCCCGTGATCTGGTTGTCGCGGATATACCGCAAAACCTTCCTCGACACCCGTCGACCTACGTAGCAGCTGACGCCGCCGTCTCGAAGTGCGCACTCAGTGAAGAGTGCTTGCCTTGCCGTCTTGGCGCCTTCGGCATCACGTTCGAGGATGGCCTCTACAAGCTTGGTGCAGCCGTCAGCGACGGACATAGTCCGAATGCGTTCCTGCAGTATGGGCATTTCTTGCCTCCCTTGTTGTAGTTGTCCGGTGCGGTATTGCACGACGGACATATGTACTTGGGGGATATCTCAACAACTATACGCCGTCAAGATTTGTTGCCCCATTGCTAGGTTTTTGTTTTTGGTGCTTGCCAAAAACCTAGCAACCGAGCAACAAAAAACCGGACTTGCTTGCTGCTTAATGTCCGGTCGTACTTTTCTTGTTGTTGGTTTTTTGCGCCTGGACTAATTAAGCAGCGTTAGCTCGGTAGGGACGAGCATAATGCTGACAAAACTAATTGTGCGCTTACAAACCATGAATACTTTTATACACCCACTTTTTTCAAAATGCAACTTTTAAGTATTCTTAGAGCTTTCGATAATAGATTCCGCGACAGCGATGCTGCACCTAAGCAATCCCACTTGTCCGCGATGTTTGTTTTTGTCCAAATTATCCATCTTGGATAGATCCATGGAATCCATTGTTTCTTTTAAGTTTGCTAGATAGTTATGTACATATTGTGCCAAGTTTTTGACATCAATAGATACACCTTGAGGTTTGGTTTCTTGTAGTACTTGGATTGGTTGAGTTAGTGAGGGCTCGTTTTCCATAATCCAGCATAAGCGCCGCATATTACGCCTTTGGACTGTATTTCCCTTTACATCTAGTGCCGCATCAGCATCAACCCCTATTTCAATTAGCGTGAATATGGCATGATCATTCTGCTCTTTTTCTAAGGAGTCGCTGTCCTTTCTGTCAGCAAAATCCATCATATACTCAGGTCGTATCCTTGAAAATGGTCCAAATTCTTGTTTAAACTTATCCCAAACATAAAAATAGAGATTTTCAATATCATCTTCATCTTCATAGCCGTAGCCCATTAGCTCGTCTATCATTTCCTCATTTATAGACGCTGAATTTTCTAATCCAAATTTTCTAAGCATCTCAGGAGCTTTGTCTATTATTTGCTTTATGGCTTCTTCTTTTTCTTCAGTTTCAACCGCAGAACTAAACTCATCTCTTAAA
Organism: Candidatus Saccharimonadota bacterium; assembly: GCA_043731125.1. Taxonomy (GTDB): domain Bacteria; phylum Patescibacteriota; class Saccharimonadia; order Saccharimonadales; family UBA10212; genus JAYTJL01. The sequence goes on along the minus strand of JAYTJL010000077.1, from coordinate 7,716 downwards.
TACCTATCCACTGACTCTTCTGAATCGTCAAGTACATCTATCCCCAATATTCCTTCAGAATTTTCAGTGCTCAGAGTTATTGCTTCAAAGTGTAGGTCGATTGGTTCAATATCCAAATCTACATCGATTTCTGCCGATGGATCGTCGGCTAAAGGCTTTGTTGATTCTGGGTCTTCATCAAAGCCCCATTCTTCAGGTTCGCGGCCACTATAAATCTCGCTCATAAGTATATTTTATCATAAATATGAATTTTGAGCAATATTTACTTCTTGTAGTCTATGTATTCATCTGATTTTGGTGTGATGTGTACCTTGTATGTTATGCTTTCAACTTGTGCAACAAACCATGCCGACTTATGTGACCTAATTAACTACTAATACGCCCGTTTGGGACGAGTCAAAGTGGTTGTGATAAGCATGACTACCTTTAGTGGTAGGAGTAAAAGTCTTGCTTTCACCAGGAGCCACACTACCCACATTCAATTCTTGGTTGGCCGTATGAGCGGGGTGTGGGTCTGAATCAAACTGAATTGAAGAACTACTGGTATTTTTGATAGTTACCGTTGCGCCACTTTTGACGGTCAGACTAGCTGGACTATAGCCATCGTCAGAATAGGTAATGGTTGCTTCTGCTGTTTGATTGGTTGTGTCATTTTGAGAATTTGCCCCCGCGTCGCCCGCCGCTGATTTATTGTCTTGACTGGTCTGAGATGTTGCCTGTGGGCTCTCTGAGCCACTGTCCAAGTCTTTCGTTAGCAAGTAGCCCCCGCCCGCCAGTACAATAGCCCCTACCGCTATAACTGGCACCAAAATGTTTTTATTCATATTCACCTCCAATAATTATCAATATACCCTTATTATAGCCTATAACTGATGTAATATGTGTTTATGGATGAAATAGAAACAGAAATCAATGAGGCTTTGGCGTGTGATAATTGCGGGCATTACCCGCTACGAGCAGAGCATGCACATTTTGTCTGCCAAGAATGTGGCTACAAAACAAAATGCTGTGAAGGCGGCGTATGTTAGCTGGTACGAATCTTGATCATTGTCCGTAAATTAGACAAGTAAAATTCCGGGTTAACTTTGGGGTGTGTTGTAAGGTAGTGCAAATGCTTTTCGACGAATGTTATTTGATGCGAAGAATGCAACGGGTTGTCCGTTGGTTCGACAGGAGTAAGAAGTGCATTATCTTCTTGCATTATAGTTAGTTGGCGCAATATCTCTTCTTCAGGGATATGAACAACTTTTGTAGCTTTGCTTACCGACATAAAATATCTAGACAGAATCTTCCCTTTTCTACTACTTAGTATACACTTTGGGGCTGATTATCCCTAGTGCGTAGATACAAAAGTCAAGGCATAGCCGGTCTTGCCAGCCCGTCCAGCGCGACCAATGCGGTGAATGTAGGCGTCGTAGGTTTGAGGAGTGGAGTAGTTAATAACGTGTGTTACGTCGGCTACGTCTATGCCCCTAGCAGCAACATCGGTTGCTACCAGCACATTGACTTTACTTTGCTTAAAACTTTCTAGCGCTCGTTGTCGTTGGCCCTGGCTTTTACCACCGTGAATTGACTCGGCTTTAAATCCACGGGTTACAAGTTCTTTACCTAGTCTTTCGGTGCTCCACTTTGTCTCGTTAAATATGATCACTTTTGAAACTTCGTCTCGTATAAGGGTCTCGTGTAGCTTTTCTATTTTGTCAGCCGCATCAGTAAAGTGAATAACGTCCTGGTGGACATTGTCATTTGTGTCAGATGTTTTAAGCATGATAGTTGTGGGGCTAGCTGAGAAGGAATGAATTAAATTCCGAACACTTGGGTCTAGTGTTGCTGAGAAAAATAGGCTCTGACGTATAGGTGATATTTGCGAAAAAATCTCAGTTACGTCATTAACAAAGCCCATGTCTAACATACGGTCTACTTCGTCTAATACTATAATATCAAAACTAGCTAACTTGAGTGATCCGCGCTCAACGTGGTCTTTTATGCGACCAGGTGTGCCTATGACAACCTGTGGGTTGCGTCGTAAATCATTTAGCTGACGGTTCATGTTGGTACCACCAATTAGTACAGTGCCAAAAATACCACTGCCATTGGCTAGTTTGCGAAGTTCGGCCTCAATTTGCTCGGCCAATTCTCTGGTTGGGGCGATTACTAATGCCCTACTGGTCGGGTTGGAGACTAGCTTATTGATTATAGGCACAGCAAAGGCTGCTGTCTTGCCTGTACCGGTGTGAGCAATGCCAATAACGTCTTGGCCATTCAGAACCAATGGAATTGTCTGGTCCTGTACTGGTGTTGGGTCTATGTAGCCATTTGCTATCAGATTAGCTTTTAGTTTGGGGTGGATGTCAAAGTCATCAAATGTATGCTTTGCTATATATTCCTCTTGCAATAGTGGTTGAGCCACCTTTATAAAGCGAGCCGGGTCTATATACTGGCCACGGTTTGGTTTTTTATTAGTTGTGCGTTGGTTCCCACCGCCATAAGTTGGGCGACGGTTGTTAGTTCGGTTAGAACTATACCTAGTTCGGTTGTATTGAGGCATTAAAAAAGAATCCTTTTTGTTGATTTAGTTATTTACTCTTGTTGGCAATGAAGTCGAGTAAATAAGAACTAAGCAACCCGGATTCATCAATAACAGTAGCTATACATTAGCACAATATTTTACACAAGTCAATCACAATATCTTCTAAAAATGTTTAGTTACTAGTGTTTTTATATTTCAACTAGACTTTTTTCGGCTCTTTTTAGTAAAACGGCATTAGTGGCTACAAAGATTGATGATACTGACATTAGTAAGGCAGAAAATTCGGGCCTTAAGTAAATTCCATAAGTCGGATATAGCACTCCAGCAGCAATAGGAATTGCGGCTATATTATAAACACTAGCCCAGGCTAAGTTTTGTTTCATTTTGCGGACAGTCGCGCCACTTAGCCGAATAGCTCTTATAACATCTGCGGGGTCGGATTTCATTAACACGATATTGGCAGTGGCAATAGCAACATCAGTGCCAGCACCAATTGCTATACCAATATCAGCTTGAGCAAGTGCCGGGGCGTCATTTACACCATCTCCAACCATAGCCGTAAACTTGCCCTCTCTCTGAAGTTTTTTAACGTACCCGGCTTTGTCTTTGGGCATTACCTCAGCAAAGAACCGAGCAATTCCAAGTTGTTTGGCAACTGCTTCAGCTGTCTTTTGATTGTCGCCAGTTATCATGACTACTTCCAGTCCAAGTTGTTTCATAGCTGTAATAGCTTTTTTAGCTGTTGGCTTAAGCTGATCAGAAGCCGCTATAACCCCCACAGCCTTGCTATCTATAGCTGTAATCATTATAGTCTTACCCCCTGCTAAAAGACGGCTTATAGCAGGCTGCAGAGTCAAAGTAGAAATATTGCGTTGTTTCATTAGTTGCTGAGTGCCAACTAATACTATCTGGCCATTTATAATAGCTTCAACACCGAGACCACTTAGGTTGGTAAATTTGGCTACACTTCTTGGCTTGATGCCCCGTTTTTTTGCTTCATCCAAAATAGTTTGTGCTAATGGGTGACTAGAGCCACTCTCGGCTGATGCAACTAAATCAATAAGTTTTTGCTTGCTAATGGTTTTGACGGCAACTATGTCTGTAATTTGTGGTCTACCTTCCGTTAGGGTACCGGTTTTATCGAGCACTATGGCCTGGATCTTGGACGCTTGCTCAAGTGTGGTTGCATCTTTAATTAAGATATTGTGCTTGGCACCCAGGCCAGTACCTACCGCAACAGCTGTTGGGGTTGCTAGTCCCAATGCATCAGGACAAGCAATAACAACTGCCGAAATTGCCAGAGTTAGAGCAAATAACCATCCCTCACCACTCAAAAGCGACCAAACGGCAAATGTAATTAGCCCCGCCGAGACTGCCAGAATCACTAAATAGCCGGCAAACTTATCAGCCAGACGCTGGCCGGGAGCTTTAGAATTTTGGGCTGTTTCTACCATTTTTACAATTTGAGCAAGTGCAGTATCAGAACCGACTTTAGTAGCCCTAAATGTTACACTGCCAGATTGGTTGATAGAACCGCCGATTACCAAATCAGCCTTTTGTTTGCTCACTGGCAGGGACTCGCCTGTGACTAAAGCCTCATCAATTGAAGTTTCGCCGCTCAAAATTTCACCATCTACCGGCACTTTGTCTCCAGGCTTTAATACCACGGTCTCACCTACTTGCACTTCGCTAGTTGACACCAAGATTTCTCTGCCGCTTCGTATAAGTCGAGCTTGCGGTGGCACAAGATCAAACAAAGCTTGCAGTGCATTGGTTGTGCCTCGACGGGATTTCATTTCCATCCAATGACCAAACAATACAAAGGTAATTAGTAGGGCCGCCGCCTCGTAATACGAATCACTACTGCCCGCTATAGTAAGACCGATACTTGCAAAATAAGCAGCTGATATGCCGGTGGCAATCAGCACGGGCATGTTTAGTGTTTTGGCTTTCAGGGCATAGTAGCTAGAGTATAGAAATATCCAACCGGCGTAAAAAAATACCGGTGTGGTTAGAATCAGCAGAATCCAGACCGACGGTATCGGCTCAGGTAAATCGAGTTTTAATAAGTCTATCCCTAGAGGTGAATAGGCGATAATCGGTATAGAGAGGATGAGGGCAAAGAAAAACTTCCGCCTGATATCTATTTCCATTAGCCTAGCCATCTCGCGGCCGGCCAACCCAGAATGATCCATGCCCATAGTCATAGTCATGCTCATCTTAAACTTTTCCCAAGCGTTCATCTTAGCATTATGTTTCATAGTTAAGCTTTCAATATTTTAATGTTCCATCCCCGACATATCATGAGTCCCGGTGCTAGTGGTAGTCTTGTAGCCCCAATCTTTTTGCCAGGACTGCATCATCTCGATCTCTTTTGTTTGTGCAGATAAAATATTGTTGGCTAAATTTTTCACTTCGTCATGCTTGGCGTTGTCTTTGGCATACCTGGCCATAGCAATAGCGCCTTGATGATGAATTATCATTCCTGAAAGGAAAGCCTTATCAAAATCATCACCTGTTATATTTTCAAGCGAACCAGACATTTCGGCCATAGTCATATCCCTATTGCTCATCATTCCTTGGTCATCGGTCTTTGTTTCCATACCCATCATCCGCATCATGCTTGTGTTGTCATTGTTCACTGCATAAGTTGCGCCAAACCCCGCAATAATTGCTCCAGCTAATAAACCTATAATCCCGAATAAAATTGATTCTTTTTTCATATATCCTCCTTTATTACTAGCTACTTACCCCGTACATGAGTTAACTCGTAGAGGTTAAGTAGCTCCAAAATGGTGTCTGCTTGCTTTTTCTCATTAGCAGACGAGAAGTTTTCGGTAACGTGCGTTTTAAGGTGATTCTCTACAATCAATTTATTAAGTGAGCCTAATGATTTTTGAATGGCGAGTGATTGTGTGATTATGTCCATACAATATTCTTCTTTATCAATCATTTTTTCCAAACCCCGCAACTGTCCTTGTATAATTTTAGTTCTGTGGAGGGCTCGCTTTTTTATTGTGTCTATCATATAATCAGTATATACCCCCCTGGGGTATTAATCAAATAAACAGAGATTGGAAGATATTAATGAGAACTAAATTATCAAAAATTGTTAGATCTAGGTGGTTTGCTGTAATTGCTAGCGTCACTGCAGGCGCATTAATCTTTATGGGTATCCGATTTGTAAATTACCAACCTGCGGAAGAAGTTCATTATCACTCCAACTTTGGTTTGTACGTAAATGGTCAACGAGAACAGTTCAAGAACCCCCTATACTATTCAGAAATTGAAGATTCTTGCTCGGCTGAAGAGAAAGAAATTACGGCTAACGAAAGGGCTCATATGCATGAAAATGTTTATGACGTTGTTCATGTAGAAGACAATGCGGTTACTTGGGGGCACTTCTTTCAAAACCTTGGCTGGGTTGTTGATAACAACGTAATTAGAACAGACAAATTAACACTTTTACCAGATGATGACAACAAAATTACTTTTGTGCTAAACGGTGAAAAAGTTGACTTCTTGGTTAATCGCCAAATTGAAAACCGCGATAGGCTATTAGTTAACTATGGAGATAGTAGCGACAAAGACATTCAAAAGTATTTTACTAACGTAGCATCAACGGCTGAGAAATATAACAATAGTCAAGATCCAGCATCATGCGGTAGTCACACTAAGAACAGTCTGCGCGAGCGATTTCAGCACATATTTTAGAATATTGAAAGTTACTTGTTCTGACGCTTACGTTTGTTAGGGTCTAATTCCCTCTTGCGGAGGCGCAAGGACTTGGGTGTCACTTCCAACAGTTCGTCATTTTCAATAAAGTCTATTGATTCTTCCAGACTGAAAATTGTTGGAGTGGTTAGCTGCACTACCCCGTCGCTACTACTACTGCGCATATTGGTCAGGTGCTTGGCTTTACAAACATTCATTTCCATATCTTCCGCTCGTTTATTGAGCCCAACAACTTGGCCAGCGTAGACTTTTATTGCCGGACCAACAAATGATATTCCCCGTTCTTCCACCATCTGTAGGGCATAAGGTGTAGTAATACCAGTTTCAAAGGCAACTATTACGCCGCTGCGCAGCTGTTGCAGGGGGGTGCCAAGCGTTTCGTAACCAATCATTAGGCTGTTTAATATGGCTGTGCCTTTAGTGTTAGTCATAAGTATATTTCGTAGTCCCAGTAACGCACGGGTTGGTAATTTATAGACCAGCTTTGTAACACCTTTTGGGCTGGCAAACTGCTCTAACAGAGTCGCACGCCTAGCACCCAGTTCCATTTGTACTGCACCCACGTGTTCGGCCGGTACTTCAATAATTAGTTCTTCTAGGGGTTCTACTGTTTTACCATCTTCCTCATGGGTTACCACCTGCGGGCGGCCGACTTCGAATTCATAGCCTTCACGGCGCATAGTTTCAATCAGCACCGAAAGGTGCAGCTCACCGCGGCCAGACACGTTAAAACCAATACCTTCGTCTTGTACTCGGAGTCCTACGTTCGTCTCTAGCTCTTTTTGTAGGCGCTCACCAATTTGGCGGCTGGTAGTAAATTCACCCTCTGTGCCCTTGAAAGGACTGGTGTTAGGGCCAACGTAAATCTTTAGAGTCGGTGCTTCTACTTCCATTACCGGCAATGCTTCGGGCTGGTCGGCATCGGCGAGAGTCTCGCCTATTTGCGCATCTGCTACACCGGTTAGTTGCACTATGTCACCGGCTACACCCTCCGGTACTTCAAAACGACTTAGCCCGTGGCTCATGTAGACGTTATCCACTTTAGCTTTTGCCTGCGTGCCGTCTTTTTTGCACAGAGTTACAGCGTCTCCAGGCTTTATTTGTCCGCGGACAATTCGTCCTATAGCATACTTACCTTTAAAGTTATCCCAGGCTAGCGCCGTTACCAACATTTGAAATGGCTTATCCCGTTCTACTTTTGGTGCTGGGACGTGTTTGATAATGGCATCAAAAATTACAGATAAGTCGCCGTCTGCTTCTGGGCTGGCTGGGGTCGACTCCCAGGCTTTGCCAGTGCTACCCACTGCATAATAAATTGGGTAGTGCAGTTGGTCTTCGTGAACTGCTAGTTCTAAAAACAAATCAGCAATTTCATTTTCGACTTCTTTAACGCGCGATGCTGACTTATCGATTTTATTAATAATCACGATTGGTTTCAGTTCATATGCTAG
>JAYTJL010000076.1:0-2012 GCA_043731125.1 Candidatus Saccharimonadota bacterium | reverse complement strand
TGTAACGATTGAAGCAGACGATAGTAGTAAAAACATAAAGGGGTTTTTGCGTACCAAGTTGTAGCTTTTTGAGAAAAGGTCGAGCGCCGGTGTAAGTTGTTTTGAATGTGCCATTTTTGGTTCCTTGTTTACTACTCCTTTTAGTATAAGCCAAACAGAAGGGTTTACAAGAACAAGCATTTACGGGTTATAATAGCGGTAAATGAACATATCGACACAGCCATATAAGGGTGCGCGTGATTTTTACCCAGAAGACAAGCGCATCCAAAAGTATATGTTTGGTGTGCTTAGGCGCGTTGCGGAAAGTTATGGCTACCAAGAATACGACGCACCCATAATTGAACCTCTCGAACTATATTTAGCTAAGACTAGCGAAGAAATAGTTTCTCAGCAGACTTACAGTTTTGTTGACCGTGGTGGTCGTAATGTTACGCTTAGGCCGGAAATGACACCTACAGTTAGTCGAATGGTGGCTGCCCGACGTCAAGAGCTGGCCTATCCAGCCAGACTATATAGTATTCCCAATCTTTGGAGGTATGAGCGCCCACAAGCGGGACGTCTAAGAGAGCACTGGCAGCTCAATGTTGATATTTTTGGCGTTGAGGGCTTGGCTGCTGATCATGAAGTGGTACAAATTGCTGATTCTATCCTGAAGGCATTCGGTGCAAAGCACGGCAGCTACAGCATTAAGATAAATAGCCGACTACTTATAAATTGGTTACTTCTGGAGTATCTTGGACTTGAAAAGGCCCAAACCTTGGCAGTAGTCAGGCTGATAGACGGAATAGACAAAATGCCAGAAACCCAGTTTAGGGAATTCTTAACTGCAATGTTGTCGCCGACACAGCAGCAAAACAACGTTGTCGGTCGATTAATGGAATTGGTCAAAGTTAAACAATTGAAGGACTTGCCACCAGTTGTGCACCAGCACCCTGCAGTGGGAGAGCTGGCCAAGCTAATGGAGCTACTAGAGTTAAGTGGCGTTAAGAGCGCTGTTTTTGATCTCAGTCTGATGCGTGGTTTTGACTACTACACCAACATAGTCTTTGAGGTATTCGACCATCATCCAGACAACAATCGCAGTATGTTTGGTGGTGGCCGCTACGATGGTCTTGTTGGTCAGTTTGGAGTAGAACCAGTGCCGACGGTTGGTTTTGGTATGGGTGATGTGACATTGCAAAAATTTTTGGAAACCCACAATTTATTGCCAAAACTGCACTCAGAGACTGATGCAGTGGTGATATTGATCGGTGATGTCTATGAACCAGTTCAGGCTCTACTCTCAGAACTTCGAAAAGAAGGTGTTAGACTGGCGCTCGACACCACCGGCCGTAAATTAGACGCTCAAATTCGCAGTGCCGCCAAATCAGGTACCCGCTATGTAATATTTATTGGCGAAAAAGAGCTTGAAGAAAAACGCTTCAAACTTAAAGATTTGCATTCTGGCCTAGAAGAAGAGCACAGCCTGGAACGTACAGTTAGCATACTGGCATCACAACATATCACAGCAGTTACCAAGGATTGATAACTGCGAATGACTAGGATGGTAGATGGTAGAGTTGAGCACCCACACATCCCCGGTCAAACATCGATGTTAACATACCTAGAAATGCTAGAGCTAAGTGTAAACGGTTACGCTCACAGACCAGAATTAGAAGTAGGCCGAATCACGCCGCCCAGTGTGGTGCTAGGTGATTTAGTTGAAATAATCTCAGTATCTGAACAGATCTCTAGCAATACTGGCGCCTAAGCTGTATAATTCGCCAGATGCGAATTTCTAAAAAAGTTGATAGCCCAACCAAACTAACACTCACCATTACAGCTGACGTGGATGACTTGAAGCCAGTTCACGCCCATACCTTGCGACACTTTACCAAGAGTGTAAAAGTTCCTGGGTTTCGTGCCGGTCATGCGCCAGCTGCTATGGTTGAAAAGCACGTCAACCAGCAAGTATTTTTGGATGAATTCATGGAGCACGCCTTAAATGACCTATACGGCAAGACTATTGATGC
>JAYTJL010000075.1:0-4675 GCA_043731125.1 Candidatus Saccharimonadota bacterium | reverse complement strand
CTGGCAATACCTGCGCACCCATCCACCATTCAGCGCTTTTGTTAGACTGATTGTGGCCAGAACTTACCGAATACACCAGACCTTTCTCGCGGGCCTGACCAAATATTTTTGAGTAGAGTGTGTCAGTAAGCATAATTTTAGCTAGACCAAGTGCATCGTCCTCTTTTACGTCAAGCGTGTCATTGAGGTAAGTGCTAACAATAAAGTAGATGTTGTCAAGCGTCTCATTTTCAATGAATGTCGGTTTTTTGGGCCTAGTAGCTTTTTCGTCCGGGAGTACATAGCGAGCCTTGCCTTTTGGAAGGTCAACAGACTCTAATACTTTTTTGATTGCTGGTCGACGGCCGCGTTAATCACCTGCAATAATACACCTCATGTTACGAGTAAAATGGGTATTCTTGTAGTGGTCAATGACGTCTTCTCGGGTAACGTTTTTCATTAACTTTACCCGGTCTTTGTCAGGTACGGTGTTAAAACCAAAATCACGTCCCATTTCCCCGCCCAGAGCTCGGAAATGATTGTTGGAATAACTGACTAATTCGTCGCGAATGTTGCCAAATTCTGCATCAAACTCTGATTGCAAGAATAGAGGTTTGGCTATGGCCATTAGCTGCAAGCGTAGTACCCTTTCCCACTCAAAGTCAGCAGCCTCACCAACATAATTAACATAGTAGTAGCTAGTATAGGCATTGGTAAATGCACCGTTTTTGTTGAATTCTGCCTGGAAGGCCTGAGTGTCCGGGTACTCTTCGTTTGCACCAAGAATAATGTGTTCCATCATGTGAGGAGTTTCCCACTTCTTTTTTGGCACCAAAAACTCCCCAGCTCTGAAGTTAAGTTCGTAACTAGTTACAGTAGCTCCAGGCACGTCTATCAATAACCCCTTGGCGCCGTTTTTAAGTTCGATTTCTTTTACAGTATGTTTCATTAGTCTATTTACCACTGTCCATTAGCCAATTTGCTAAATTATTAGCAATTAACCATTTGCTAAAGTTTTTGGTAAATGAAAAATGTAAATTAATTGGTAAATGCCTGCCCTCTGTAGCATAAGCGAAGGAGGGGTAAATGGTAATTGGTAAATAAAAGCCAAGCATCTAGTGTTTTTTCTTTCTGGTTTTGGCTTTTTGTTTCCTCTGGCGTTCTTGTTTACGTGCTTTTTTGCGCTTGGTCTTCTCACGCGCTTCTTCAGTAAGTTCGATAGCCTCGGGCGTAAAGTCTGTTTCTTCAAATTTTTCTGCTTTGATAACTCGGTCGGCATTGTCGACACTACCTTTGGCAGCACGTGTTAATTCCGTCTCCACAACTTGTGACTCCAGAGCTTCTGCATCCAATGGTTCGGCGTGAAGAATTGCTCTGACAATATCGTGCCGAAGGGTTGCTTGAAATTCGTCAAAAATGCGCTGACCTTGGCGACGGTATTCAACCAGTGGGTCACGCTGACCGACACTTATCCAGTGAATACCTTCCCTCAAGTGGTCCATGTTTTCAAGGTGCTGCATCCAAAGTGTATCGAGGATTTGTAAGTAGACGTCTCTTTCTACTTTTCGCATCAGCTCATCACCAAATGCCTCATCTTGTTCTTTGTACAGCTTGTGTGCTGATTTTTTGAGTTCACCGCCAAACTTATCTGCCTCTGAATCAAACAGTTTGTCCATACTTTCGTCATCTAGCGGAAATACTTCGTGCAGAATAGATTCGAACTGTTCGCTGATGGACTCAGGGTGACTGGCCATAAACTCTGCTTCTTCGTCTATATATTTTTTAATACGCGGACTAATGTCTCCGCTCTTTAGTATTTCCGATCGCATCGCATAAATTGCTTTGCGGTGGCGGTTCATAACGTCGTCGTACTGGACAACGTTTTTACGGGTGTCAAAGTTAAAACCTTCCACCTTTTTCTGCGCACCCTCAAGGCTACGAGTAATCATTCGACTCTCAATAGGCGTGTCGTCTTCTACTTTGAGTTTGTTCATAAGCCCGGCAATTCTATCTCCACCATAAATACGCATCAGATCGTCTTCACACGATACATAAAACTGCGTTTTGCCAGGATCACCCTGTCGACCGGAGCGGCCACGCAGCTGGTTGTCTATTCTGCGTGATTCGTGGCGTTCGCTACCTAGTACAAATAGACCACCAAGGTCTATAACACCTTCACCCAAAATAATGTCAGTTCCACGACCAGCAATGTTGGTGGCCAGAGTAACAGCACCCTTTTCTCCGGCTTTAGCAACAATAGCTGCTTCGCGCTCGTTGTTTTTGGCATTCAACACTTCATGCGGTACTTTGCCTGCTTTTAGCATGCTAGAGAGTAGTTCGTTCTTCTCTACACTTACCGTGCCTATAAGAACTGGTTGGCCTTTTTCATGCAGAGCTTTTACTTCCCCAGCAATCGCCTTCATCTTGCCGTGTTCTGATTTGTATATTCGGTCCGGTAAGTCTTTGCGTACATTTTTTCGGTTGGGTGGGACTTCCACAACATTGATTTTATATATTTGGTGGAATTCTTCTGATTCAGTCATAGCGGTACCTGTCATACCAGAAAGCTTATTATATAGTCGGAAGTAGTTTTGGAAAGAAATTGTGGCAAGTGTCATAGACTCTTCTTGTACTTCTACTCCTTCTTTGGCTTCGATAGCCTGATGCAGCCCTTCGTTATATCGTCTACCTTTTAGCAAACGGCCTGTAAAGTCGTCTACAATAACAATTTCGCCGTCTTTAGTGACTACATAGTCTTTGTCGCGGTGAAACAGTGTTTGGGCCTTCAAGGCTTGCTCTAGATGATATATGGTACGTAAATTCTCTGTTGAATACAGACTCTCAATACCTAGTGTCTTTTCAATTAGTTCTATTCCAGCGTCAGTCAGAATTACACTTCGGCGTTTTTCGTCTTTTTCAAAGTGCTCCGTTTCTTTCAGGGGCCGAACTACTTTGGAAAACTGTTGGTAGGCGGCCCCACTGGCAGTTGCCGGCGCACTGATAATGAGTGGTGTGCGGGCTTCGTCTATTAGAATGGAGTCGACTTCGTCCACTACCGCAAAGTGCAGGTCTCGCTGACGCAATTGGTCGGTCTCACGTACCATGTGGTCTCGCAAGTAGTCAAAGCCGTATTCATTGTTAGTGCCATAGGTAATGTCAGCCCTGTAGGCCTCTTGGCGAGTAGCAGGTCTTAAATGCTTCATGCGTTCGTCAAAGTGGTCCTCGTCTTTATATTCCGGGTCATACAGGTAGGATTCATCAGGAATTATGGCGCCGACACTAAGCCCTAGGAAATGATAAACCTGGCCCATCCATCCAGCGTCACGCTGTGCTAGGTAGTCGTTGACGGTCACCAGGTGTGCACCCTTGCCTTCTAATGCATTTAAATATAAGGCCAGCGATGAAGTTAGGGTCTTACCCTCACCAGTCTTCATTTCAGATACGTTGCCTTCATGGAGTACCATGCCACCAATTAGCTGCACGTCAAAGTGACGCTGGCCAAGCGCTCGGCTTGCAGCCTCACGTACAACTGCAAATGCATCTGGCAATATGTGGTCGACAGTTTCTTTTTTGGCTAGTCGGTCTTTTAACAGCTGAGTCTGCTTTTTAAGTTCAGCATCCGTCATCTTTTCATATTTTGGAGACAGGTCGTTAACCAACTTCACCTTTTTGCGAAGCCGTTTAATAGTTGCTGCCTGGGGGTCACCCAAGGCTTTCTTAATAGTCTTTTTACTAATCAACCTAGGCATGCCTGGCATTTTTAGTCTTATACTTGGTTTCGCAAACTTAATAATTTCAGATTTCTCCCTTTTTTCGCACAGCCACCCTGTTATCACCCAGTAATTATCTTCCAGTTATTATACCTCATCAGACCCCTATCTGATAAGACTAAAATGCTTCTAAGACTACACTCTGTAAGAAATACTTAACAAGTCAAGCATTCTCTTCTAGATAGTCCTTGAGACGGGTTTGCATTCCTGGAACAGCATTTTTGTGATTCATAAAATCATCAAAGCTCATCATCTTCCACTCCTTACCCTCATCTCCAAAAACTACAGATTTCAACTCTTCGTCGGAGATATTAATAACCATGAAAACAGCATCTTTGGTCGGGTCTATGACCGCCAGATAAACTTTCTCCCAAACAACTCCTTCCGAACTAATATCGATACCTAGCTCTTCCTTAACTTCACGCACCGCTACTTGTATAGGAGATTCACCGTGCTCTCTTGCGCCTCCGGGAAAATCCCACATACCCGGAAAATTTATTGAGGGATTGTCGTCGCGCAGCATAACAAGAACTTGTCCGTTATTAATCAGGGCTAGTTTTGTACCAATAAAATCTATCATTTTAATATCGCTTCAACATCAGCAATAATCTGAGCTGGTTCTCTGGCCAGCACTGTGCGTATTCCAAGATTTATCGCTGGTTCAAGATTTTCAGGTCTGTCATCAATAAATATAGCTTTACTAGGCTCAATACCAAGGCTATCAATCACAAGTTGATACACTGCAGGGTCGGGTTTTCTTAGATGTGTTTCATGAGACAGAAAAAGCTGCTGAAAAGGCATATAGACGCCTTTTTCTTCGAGGATGTTTGCCTGGATTATGTTGGTATCCGACAATACCGCCAGTTTTAGGCCTCTTTTCCCTATCTGCCTAACATACTCGAGTACATCATCATATATTTTCAAGT
>JAYTJL010000074.1:0-11337 GCA_043731125.1 Candidatus Saccharimonadota bacterium | reverse complement strand
ATTTGGCGACAGTTATGGCTGTTATTGTGTTGGGCTCGGTCATTGGGCTGGTAAGGGGTGGTTATATGGCACAGGACGTTTCTGCACTGCAGAGTTATGCCAAAACCAAAGTTACAATCTTGGCAACCGCCAAGACCGACTCAATTTATGGTAAGAAGTCGCAGCTAACTTTTGATGCAGGGGACATAAGACTGCTAGATCCACAGCAGAAAGACCTAGTCGGTAAATTTACTATCAGTGGCTTTGGTGCACCGATGGTTTACAGAGGAGACAGAGTGGAAGTCAGCGGCAGACTGTATCTTACGCGTGGCAGTAAGCAGGCCGGCATTTCATTTGCAAAAATTCAGGTTGTGCAAGATAGTACTGACGTATTTGCCAAAATTCGGCGCAATTTTGCAGCCGGTATGCAAACTGCTCTGCCAGAACCGGGGGCGTCGCTTGGACTTGGACTGTTGATAGGTCAAAGAAGCACTTTGCCACAAGAAGTCATGGCGGCAATGACGGCAGTAGGGCTGATACATATTGTGGCTGTTTCTGGCTACAACGTTACAATTCTGGCCCGCGGAGTGCAGCGGCTACGAATATTCCGGTCTAAATTTCAAAAACTGGCAATGGCATTAGCACTAGTCACTGTTTTTATCATCATAACAGGGTTCAGCGCTTCTGTGGTGCGTGCAGCCCTGGTATCCTACCTTGGTCTGATAGCTTGGTACTATGGCCGGACTTTCAAACCGGTACTTCTGTTGCTTCTAGTTGCGGCGGTGACTGGCCTGGCCAACCCTATCTATGTATGGAGTGACATTGGCTGGTATTTATCATTCTTGGCCTTTTACGGAGTATTAGTAGTCGCGCCGTTGGTTGGTAGACGTTTGATGGGAAGTGGTTTTGAGAAAAGGTCGCTTAGTATGTTGGTGCTAGAATCATTTTCAGCCCAGATCCTCACACTCCCGCTGATAATGCTAATTTTTGGTAGGGTGTCGATTGTTGCGCTGCCGGCCAACTTGCTAGTTGTACCGTTCATCCCGTTCGCCATGCTATTTAGCGCAGTTGCTGGGGTTGCTGGTGTGTGGTTTCCGGCTATGGCTGGTTGGTTTGCCTGGCCAGCTAACCTACTTTTGACGTACATCTTAGATATAGCTCAGCTCGGCGCCATAGCACCGTATGCCAACGTCGGCAGGTCGCTCAACACAGCTATGACACTTACTTTCTATGGTTTGATCCTAATTATCGTTATATCACTCACCAGACATCATAGACGGATGAAAAAATTGAAAAACCTGGAACAAACCGTCCTAACACCTTAAATATGCTAAAATAGCATCAATATGTCAGGGCATTCAAAGTGGTCAACTATCAAACGACAAAAAGGCGCCAACGACGCCAAGCGCGGTGCTGTTTTTACCAAACTTGGCAATATGATAGCCATTGCTGCTAGGGGCGGCACAGACCCAAGCACCAATTCATCCCTAGCCATGGCTATAGAAAAAGCCAAAGCCGCCAATATGCCCTTGGCTAACATAGAACGCTCCATTGCCCGCGTGTCAGACAAAAATGCAGCACAACTAGAAGAAGTTATGTATGAAGGATACGGGCCGGGTGGCGTGGCTGTGCTAGTAGAATGTGCCACGGACAATAAAAACCGAACCTATCCAGAAGTCAGGCTAGCATTTTCTAAAAACGGTGGCAACATGGCAGAACAAGGTAGTGTTGCATTCAACTTTACCCGCAAAGGTGTAATTAGAGTCAAGGCTAGTGGAGAAGACGCACTTTTGACCGTATTAGACGCTGGAGCAGATGATGCGATTGAAGAAGAGGGCGAATTGGTTGTTTATACTGTGGCGAGTGACCTAGCCAAAGTCCGAGAAGCTATTAAATCAGCCGAACTTGAAGTAACAGAGGCAGAGCTAGCCTTTGTGCCGGGTAATACGCTTGAACTCTCAGACAAAGAAACCATCAGAAAAACAATGAACCTAATGAACGCACTAGAAGACCTAGACGATGTCACCAATACCTACACCAACTTCGACATCGCCGACGGCGTAGAGGCGTAAATGCGCCTCTTTATCTCCTCATATCGCGCTGGTAGGCATAATGTTAGACTCTTAAATCTTACAGGGAACGTTAAAGAGGTTGGTGTTATAAGTAATGCCAAGGATTATCACTTGCCTGAACGCCGTGCTCAACGAATGAACGAGGTTTATGATTTCTTCAAATCCATCGGTATTGTAGCTCATGAAATAGATCTAAGACCGTTCTTTGATGAATCGGGAGCTGATGAAGAGCTATCAAAGAATCGGTTTATCTGGCTTGCCGGAGGAAATATTTTCTTGCTAAGACGAGCACTTAAATATAGTGGTGCGGATAACTATCTTACAAAGGCTGTTAAAGACAATAGCCTTACAATTGGAGGAGAAAGTGCTGGAGCAGTGGTTCTCGGTACTACATTTAGGGGATTTGAAATGGAAGGAAATGCCGACGACCCAAATTTCATACCAGAAGGCTACAAATCAGAAATTATTTGGGAAGGTCTTAATCTTGTTGATTATGTGCCAGTCCCTCATTGTGGAGGAGAGGATTATGGAGCGGAGGTGTCGCGAATAATCAAACGATTTGACCATGATAAAATCCCACACAAAGATATGACTGACGATCAAGCCATCATAATCGACGGTGGCAAAGAAGAATTTCTAGAATGAGGATTTTGGGGATTGATCCAGGGACGGGGATACTGGGCTTTGGTGTTATTGAGGCCGAGCCTGGTGGAAAAGCCAAACTTATTGACGGCGGTGTTATACGCACGCCTCCGCATCAGCCATTAGACGAGCGGCTAATAGAAATTTACAGGCATATTTCTAGTGAGATAGCTAAGACCAAGCCAACGGTGATGGCAATAGAAAAACTGTTTTTTGCCCAAAATGTTACTACTGCTATGAGTGTTAGTCATGCTCGTGGAGTGGTAATGCTGGCCGGCAAGCTGGCCGGCCTTGAGATTGCCGAATATACACCACTACAGATAAAGCAGGCTTTAACTGGCTATGGCCGTGCAGACAAAAGCCAAATTCAGGAAATGGTAAGAGTAATTCTGGCACTAAAAGAGATTCCAAAACCAGATGACTGCGCCGATGCCCTAGCCTGTGCAATAACCCACGCCATGACCACCCGCCAATAGTCTCCAAGGTTTGAGATCGATTAAGATAACCCTTATCGTTTCAAAAATTACCCGATCGAGTAAAATATGAAACATGGGAAGAGTGACTAAGACGACAAAAGTGGTGGACGCATTGCTTGATGTGCTAGTTGTAGGCGGTTTGATCGGAGCCACTATAGTTGCGCCAAACGCTATTCAGATAATTGGTAAGACACACTTAAAAATGGACAAACATCGCCGTAACCGTGAGCTCAACAGGGTCATGCACTATATGAAAAGGCAGGGAGTCATAGTGATTAACGAAATCGGGGATAAGTCTGAGATTTCTATAACTGAAAAAGGTAAGAAAAGGGTTGCGAGGATGGACTTTGAGAATATGCCGATACCGTCGGCCAAGCGGTGGGACGGGAAGTGGCGAATCGTAAAAGAAAAACTTGAAGAAATTGGTTTTAAAATGTTGCAAAAGAGCGTTTGGGTGCATCCATATCCGTCCCGAGAGCAGATTGAACTTATCAAGTATGTATATCCCGAGATAGCGAGCCACATTGTCTACCTAGAAACCGATAATGTTGATAACCACAACCAATTAGTCCAACAATTCCGACAAATCATAACAGAGTAAGACCGTTGCATAAAATAACCGATCGGTTATTTTATGCAACGGTCTATTATCATGAAGGGTAATTGTCTGGTATTTCGAATGGTGGAGTGTGGGATAATAGGGGGATGATTGCGACACTGGAAGGCAAGGTAGTAGAAAAAATAGGCGACACGGTTGTGTTGCAGTGTGGAGGTGTAGGGTATGGGCTACTTGTAACATTTGAAGATTTTGGTGCGTTAGATACTGGGCAGAATGCCAAGCTGTATGTCTTTGAAAATATTCGCGAAGTTGCTTACGACTTGTATGGATTTAGGGCGCTCGACACCAAAAAACTGTTTGAACAGCTTCTAAGTGTCAAAGGCGTTGGTCCAAAAATGGCGCTAGCTATTTTGAGTGTTGCGAATTTGGCGCAAGTACGTCAGGCTATTGCCGCCGGTGATATTAAATTTATATCTCAGGCTGGTGGAGTTGGTAAAAAAGCCGCTGAGCGGGTAGTTGTTGAGTTGAAAGACAAAGTAGGCCTGGTCTCATCAGAAGACGCTACAGGGTTTTTGAGCACACCCGTGGGCAACCCTAACGATGAAGCTCTACAGGGACTGGTAGCACTGGGCTACTCTGTGCAGGATGCAGCAAAAGCCCTAGAAAAAGTTTCGGTAGACCTTTCGGCCGAAGACCGCATCAAACAAGCCCTAAAAACCTAAAAACTCTTGATTAAATACCATAAGTATGTTAAAATATGAATATGTCAAAAAGACACGCATTTATAACAGGTCAAGGTTCGCTATTGGACGGGTTTCCGGAAGAAGAAACATCTGAATCTAGTGAAAACGTTAATCCAGTTTGGCAAGACTCTACTGATGGACAGATCACTACCCCGGACGAGCTACCCGTTGAATTAGGTGCAACAGTAGATATTATGACAAGAAGAGAGAAATTACTGGGTTCAATTAGTTTCTTAGCAACTCTTTCAAAAACAAGTATTTATGAGAATATAGATGATAAACCATGGTTTGTAAGAAAGTTAGAAAAAAGGTATCCTGATTCAGCTCAACAACACATCGACGAAAAACTGGCCAATAGAGCTAAATTTAATGACTTGGCTCGTGCGGATTTTGATAAAGCGTTTGGCGTTAACGAAATGATTATAGGAGGTCTTTTAACTGTACAAGAGGCAAGGCTTATGGCCGACGACTTCTATAACGGAACTAATAAGAGTGGCTATAATGTAGACGAGGAGGGTAATCAAAAGAGCTTTACGGGTTCATTTGCAGATAAAAAAAACCAAGCAAGACACGATATCCGTAAAGTACTAGAGAAAGGAAAAGCTTAGCAGTGTCGGTAGTCAACGAACAGCCTAGTCAACTTGTACTTCCATCTCTGGTTGAAGTTATTGACGTTAATGGTTTGTACGGCCTTGAACCTGATAGTCGGATTACTCTCGGTAGGCTTGCGAGACTAGCGGGTGAAGGCGCAGAAATACAACCAGAGCCTACTGTATCTGAATATGAAAGTGCTGAACCCGAAACTATTAATCGCGGTTTATACATACCCTACAATGATTCTCGCTATACTGCGGCTCAGCAGTTGGTTAGGCTTGGTGTAGATCCCACAGCTAGACCCTTCGTTCAACAAAATGTGGGGGTAGTTTTCCCTGCAAGTGAGTTTCATGTTGTTGCCAGAAATGCCAGAGACTTGGCAAATCACACAGCAGCAGTAACAAGACGAGCCAATGAATCAGTAGAAGATAGAGACGAAGTTCATGCAAAAGTTGGTCGCTCTATTGCACATGCACTAACGTCCAAAATAGATAGTCTAGATGACCTAGATAATCGCCTGAAGACAGAAAGAGCTACACTTAGAAGTTTACACAAAGATGCTGGCAGTGCGTGGCAGGCTCACTATAAGGTGAAAAACCTAGAACCAAAACGTAAATTTGCCGACGAACGAATACATGAGGCAACTGAAGTAGCAGCAATTAACCTGAATCATGGAACGATAACAGTAAAGGGTATCCATCGTGTAATTAAAAAGCGGCTATACGGTTCAAATCAGAGTCAGGCAGAAATAGGGCACAACTGGCAACGATATATTAGGATGGTTGGAGTATATACAGGTGCCCGGATTCACAAAATTAGTTTATCAAAAGACATGTGTGAAAGTGAATTGTATAGGTACCAACATTTTCTACAGGCAAGAGCTACTCAAGTCTAGTACAATTAACGGATGAGTTTTTTGGATGAGTTGCCGAGGCCGTTTTTTGTTTTGGCTCCTATGGATGATGTTACGGATACTGTTTTTCGGCAGGTTGTGTATGAATGTGCACCGCCAGACCTTTTCTTTACTGAATTCGTAAACGTAGATGGCTTGCAAAGTCCGGGAAGGGTAAGGCTAATGCACAAACTGCGAAAGAGTGAAAAAGACCGACCAATAATTGCCCAACTGTGGGGGCTGAATCCGGAGAATTATTATAAGACCACTAAAGACCTCATAGGAATGGGCTACGACGGAGTAGACATAAACATGGGTTGCCCAGTAAAAACTGTAGTTAAAAATGGCGCCTGTGCCGCATTAATAAAAAACAGGCAACTAGCGGGGGAGATTATTGAAGCAACTAGGCAGGGGAGTAACGGTTCCCTGCCCCTCTCTGTTAAAACTCGACCGGGCTACAACGAGGTGGATTTAACGTGGATAGAGTTTTTACTTTCAAAAAAACTTAACATGTTAAGTATTCATGGGCGAACAGCTAAGCAGAAATCTATAGTCCCAGCCAATTGGGATTTGATTGGCGAAGTCGCCAAAATGCGTGATTCTCTGTCGCCTTCAACGCTAATTGTTGGCAACGGTGACATCACTAGCAAGTTAGAAGGCCAAGAATTAGCGAAGAAATACCAACTAGACGGAGTGATGATTGGTAGGGGTGTATTCACAGACCCGTATCTGTTTTCGGATGATAGCCACTGGAGCGAATTTAGCCGAGATAAAAAGCTAAGTCTGTATCAACGGCACATTGAGTTATTTATAAAAACTTGGCAAAACAACGAACGACGAATTGAGACGCTAAATAAGTTTTGCAAAATATATATAAATGGATTTGATGGCGCCAAAGAGCTGAGAGAAGTACTTATGAAGCAAACCAAAGCGACAGACCTGCTCGCCGCCCTTGAAGAGGCGAAAATAAAAACCGCATATTAAACAGTATGCGACTAAGGGTATAATTCTAATGAGATATGATCAAAGCTAGCCACCTTTCTAAGAAGTACAAAAAGAAACTAGCAGTTGACAACCTTTCTTTTGAAGTAAAAACAGGTAAAGTAACAGGCTTTTTAGGGCCCAACGGAGCAGGCAAGTCAACTACTATGCGCTTGATGCTGGGGCTAGACAACGGAAGCGGCACCACAACTTATGATGGTAAAAAGCTGTCAGAATATGACCAGCCATCCAAAATAGTTGGTGTGCTTTTGGAGGCGAAAGCCTTTCACCCAACTCGGTCTGCACGCGCTCATCTGAAAGTGCTGGCTGCTGAGGGCAGTATTCCAGTTAGTAGAGTCGCAGAAGTATTGGACGTTGTTGGACTGAGTGATGTGGCTAAAAAAGCACCAGGCAAATTTAGTCTTGGTATGAGTCAACGTCTTGGGATAGCTGCGGCAATATTAGGCGAACCGAAGTATTTAATTTTAGACGAACCAGCCAACGGGCTAGACCCAGAGGGTATTGCTTGGCTGCGTGAATTTATTAAAAACTACGCCGATGCCGGTAACGGTGTACTTGTCTCATCTCACCTGCTAAGTGAGATGGCACTGATGGCCGACAACGTGGTGGTAATAGGGCAGGGTAAACTTATTGCCGATACATCAGTTGAAAAGCTAACATCTAATGCCAGTAAGTCAGTATTTGTCCGAACAACCAACTCTGCAACTTTTGAAAACGCTCTCAAGGCAGCAAAACTGAGCTTTAACAAAGAATCCGGTGGGCTTGTGGTTGAAAATGTCGAAACAGATGCCATTGGCAAGCTAGCATATGACGCCAAAGTGACCGTGCTAGAACTCTCCGAGCACAAAGCCACCCTAGAGGATGCATTTTTAGAACTTACTGAGGGGGCTGCTGAGTACGCATCAAAGGAGACTAGCAAATGAGCGCTCAGCTAAAGGCTGAAGTTAGAAAACTTCTAAGTGTTAGGTCTACATTTTTGGTTTCGTTAGCTGTATTTGGGCTGACCATACTATTGATGTTTGCCATGACCACGAAAGTTTATGAAGAATCACCTGAGTTTTCCGAGCAATCATCATCGTCACAACAGCGTCGTCCAGACAGCGCACAACCGGCTGTCCAGAGTAAAAACCAGCCAGAGCCCAAACTAACAAACCAGCTTCCCGACACTCAGTTGATGACTAATTTCTACAATGTTGTACCTGTTATGACATTGCTAATTACCATTGTAGCCATTTTGTTAATGGCCCACGAATATAGGTACAACACCATTATGCACACCTTGACACTGTCCAACAGCCGCTCAAAGGTATTGGTAGGCAAAATTACAGTCGGTGTGCTGTACGCCCTAATAATGTCAGTCGTAGTCGTAGTAGCTACCGTAATCGGAACTCACCTAGCAGCCAGTGTAAAAGACCTTGTGTTGCCGGCTCAGTCGGCTGACTGGGGAAGCGTAATACCCAAGATAATGCTATATACGGCTGGCTATTCAATGCTGGGTTTGGCAATAATTACACTATTGCGCAACCTGGTAGTAAGTATTGTAGCCATCTTTATTTTGCCAACCATTGAGGCCATTGCCGGGGCAATATTATCTAGTCACAATGTAACAACCGCTGGGTTGCTACCTTTCACAGCTCTCAATAGAATCATTGACATCCAGGGAGTTAACTCAAACGTACCAGGCGCACAAACAGTCTCTACATCTAGAGCTGCGCTTGTCTTTGCAATCTACCTAGCAGTGACCTGGGCCGCCGCTTGGTACCTTTTCTTGCGACGCGACGCTAATTAGGAATAAATCGTCATTTGTATCTGTTATACTATCTTCGTGCTGGGGGTGTAGCTCATCGGTTAGAGCAGGCGGCTCATAACCACTTGGTAGTTGGTTCGATTCCAACCACCCCCACCAACCAAAATATTAATAACCACCATTTGAGGTGGTTATTTTATAATGGTTATGTGATAGAAAAAATCAAGAAATTTTTTACTCCAGCCAAGGTAAAACAACTCACCGATGTGCGCAATATAGGGATGTATGTTTTTGTGCTGGTAATAATTGCAATTACCTGGAGCGGGGTAACTACAGTACAAGACAATTACGAGTTGCAAAAACAGATATCGCAGATAAAACAACAAAATGCAGTTGTGGCGTTGCAGAATGCTAATAAAACTTTAGAAAATCAATTTTTAGGCACCAACCAATACCTAGAACTAGCCGCCCGCCAGAGCCTTGGTCTGGCCGCTCCAGGTGAAAAAGTAATTGTTGTTCCAAGAGCTGTCGCTCTACGCTACGCTGGAGCTACTGATACGTCAGATGCGCAGGAGTTGAGTGCTGATACTACCGTGAAGATTGACGACAGACCAAGTTTTATAAAAAACATGCAAGACTGGCGGGACTTCCTACTTGGCCGTAAGCTGTTTTCAGACTAGTCATGAGCTTGTCTAATGATTGACAAAACACCTTTAACAGATTAGAATAACTAGTTGAACTTTCCTGATTGGTAGGGAAAGCTAGCAGATTTATCGCCCCTCGACTTTGCTCGGGGTGGCTCACGCCAGGTGGCGTTCACCGCGGGGTGGAGCAGTAGTAGCTCGCGTGGCTCATAACCACGAGGTCGTAGGTGCAATTCCTACCCCCGCTACCAAGAAAAAAGACTTACCCTAAGGTAGGTCTTTTTTCGTATCGGATTGACGATTATCATCGTAAGTGAGAGTATATTGTCAGTTATAATTTTTGAAAGAGGTGTTTATATGTTTGCAACGTCATTATTAGGTTTTACAATAACTACAATTTGGACTGTTATGTTCTTAGTCGTTTGGATTGTAGTAGCATTTTTTCCAGCAAACATTGCTAGGAGTAAAGGACGAAATTTTTGGTTATTCTTCTTACTAAGCATTCCTTTCTGGTGGATTACACTGTTCTGGACATTGTTCATGAAGGACAATTCCTCACACTCAAAAGCAGCAGCCGCTCCTTCCGAAAAAGAATAGTTTTACGTTTTTAGGAATTAAAGAACTCCCCAAAATAGGGAGTTCTTTAATTTATAGCGTTCTAAAAATCCAATTCTAGCCCTGCACGCAGGTCAAGGCGACTTACCCACGTTGGCTTATACCCTTGACGTAACCTCAATTGCTGCTCACGACTAGCTAAGTAAGCCGGTGGAGCATACGCACCGCTACCAAGTTGAATAGCTTAAATGACCACTAAGGGTGGTCATTTTTTGATTCTATGAGGGTCATTAGAGGAATATCTTTTTTGCTAATACATTTAAAAATGTTATAAATAACTACTAAATCATGAGATATAACCAAATTGATGTTGGGCGAAGTAAATCGGAGAGGACCGCTCGCCTAAAAAAGATCAGAAGGCTTGCGGGTCTGGCTGGTCTTGTAGCAACTATGTCAGCATTTGGTGCCGAACAAACAGCCTCAGCTCCCGAACCCAGCAGGGTAGTGGTTTACCCATCTGCCCAAACAATACCAGCTCGGGGTAAGCTTCCTCCGGGTGCATCAAATGAAATTGTTATGAATTCGGCAATCGGCGGTCATGACGGCGCTTGGATAGTAGTGAAGGGTGCCGATAATATATCGGCACAATTATCTGAAACGAATGATGGAGCCCCATCTCTTAATATTGATTTTGGACATTTCGTAAAATTCGGCGCAGAAAAAGTACCAGACGCCCTAATACCATGGGATGGCAGTTCTATTAATACAGAAGAACAAAACCAGCCGATCTATATTGAAGCAGAGGTGCCCTATGGTACTAAGCCAGGAGTTTATGAGGAAATAATAACGGTTGAAGCCGATGGCACTGAAACGGAAATACCAATAGACATACGTGTTTTTAATACGGTATTACCAAAGCCAAATAAAGCAACGCCCAACAACCCCCTTACGTCTTTTAATGTTAGCCCTCAGACATATATAAATACAGCAGCGAATATGTATGAATTCGAGGGCAATGAGCAACGACAAACCGCTAACAATGCACTCTATAGTTTTTTAGCAGAACACAGAATATCCCCCGGCAGTTGGGGTTTTGGCGAGCCCAGAACAACATCAGGATATTCGGAGAGTAACAAGTGGTGGCAAAACTCGGCTCAAAATATGCTCAATGAAGCAGGTCAAGATGAACCCAGCTTTTCAGCAATGCGAATTCCAATTTCCAATAACCGGACTGCTCCACATCATTTCATCGCCGGATTAGACACAGCAAAACCAGAAACCTGGTGCAAATATTTAGGCAACGTTCGTTCGTACTGGAACTCTAATGGTTGGCTAAAGAACACCGTACCCTATCTGTACGGGCAGGATGAGCCAGGCTTAGAAGGCCAAAAATTAGTAGAACGACAAGCAGAGGTAACACATAAATGTTTTC
>JAYTJL010000073.1:0-3939 GCA_043731125.1 Candidatus Saccharimonadota bacterium | reverse complement strand
CACTAGACCGGACTATGCGACCCTTCCACAATTGGTATTTAACAGATGAAAGTATACCAGTATTCGCCTGTAATGACTAGAGAAGGTGCCCTCATAGTTAATTTAAACAAAATCAGATACAATTATAAGCGCAAGGATAAGAATAATGAGTAGCCCAAAGTCCAAAGTCCAAAGTCTTGAGCAAGTAGCGATTTTTTTTCATTGGTCATTGAGCATTGATCATTCATTGAAAATTGTAAATTGTAAATTGAAAATTGCTGCTCGGAGGGTTTGTTTTCTATGAACGAGCAGGAGCAACCAGGCTGGGAGTACAAACCAAACGACACTGCTGGTGCTAGTCCAGCTGGTTTGGCGCCAGCGCAAAGCGCGGGCGCTGGCAAGCCGGTGCTGCCTGTAGCTGGTGAATTCAGCTGGCAAGCGTCGGAATTTTCTGACCATCACAGGCCAGTAACGTGGTACTTGGGGTTGCTAGGCGCGACTGCGGCCATTGCGGGGGGCGTGTACTTTGTGACGAAAGACAAATTTTCCACTGGGGTAGCTATTGTCCTGGGGATTGTAGTTTTACTCTCAGCAGCTAGAAAACCTCGCACCTTGGACTGCGCTGTTTCTAGTGGCGGTATAAGGGTTGGAGCTAAGAATTACCCTTTTGGGCAATTTAAAGCATTTGGCATATTGCGCGAAACAGACCTTCCATCTCTAGAACTATTCTCCACAAAAAAATTATTGCCACCTGTGACAGTGCATTTTGACCCAAAAGATGAAAAACAAATTACAGATATTATAGGCAACCACCTGCCATACGAAGAACGTGCCATGGCCGGCATAGACAAGCTAGCCCACCGCCTCCGTATTTAGACTAGCTTTTTAGTCCGTTACCTGTTAAAATTACCTCTGTTAAATATGCACCCGTGGCTCAATTTAGTCCGCCCAAACTTGTGGGCCCGTAGCTCAGCTGGATAGAGCGCATCCTTGCGGAGGATGAGGTCGTAGGTTCGAATCCTGCCGGGCTCACCAATTCAAGTACCCACCTCTATACGGTGGGTTTTTGAATTGCATAGCTTTTATAAGGATTTGAGCCTTTTTGCTTCCTGTACGGAATACGGTAAAATATATAAATGACAAATCCAGAGTCCGCAAAGGGTGGAGAGTATAAATTTTCAGACGTAGTTGATGCCTTATGTGATCTCACTCCAACTGCCATGTGTGGGTCTGTAGATGAATTCGATAACGAAATCGACTTTCCAGAATGGAATGCCAATATGAGAGGTGCTCTACAGGTATCACCTCAGGTTGCCACTACGACCGGACTCGGCGATAAGGTTAGGTGTGGAGTAGTAGGTGATGCTGAGACTGGTGTCGCACTGGTATTTCGTTCTCGTAACTTATTTAACACCAAGCGATACGGGTTCTTTATACAAGCTGAGCCTAATGATGGGATCAGTGTATGGCATGCTTCTACCAAAATCAGAGAGAATGGCGACCGGATAGGAGCAGATATGCTTGACCAAGAATCGGATCAACAAGCCTCGCCCGACCTGGCAGCCGCCTTGGTTGCTGACCTTATGAGCGCCTCTAAGAAGTAAAGCTGTTCCAGCATCAGCCACTAAAGCTGTGCCATCCTCTGCTGCAAACCCAAGTGGGTTGGCAATGGGGGATTATTCGTATTAAAAAACTACAACGGTTATGGTATTCAATATATTTGACCAAGAGTTATAATGCTTATGTAAGGAGGGCGAAATAAATATGAAAAAAAATATCATTAAGTTTGTAGCAACGTTAGCAGCATCACTTGGTCTTTTTGGTGTAGCTACTATGGGGCTTGCTGGGGCGTCTAGTATTAGCAACACCGGGCCGGGGTCTAGCAACTACATCTCAGGGGGCGGCAGTGGTAGCATAAGTACCACTGGTCCAGGATCTGTAAATGTAATCAGCAGTAACAGTGGCTGTGGTAACTGGTGTCAACCACCAGTTGTTGAAGAAGACAAAGATTGTCCAAAACCCCCACCACCACCAGTTAAGGAGTGCGACAAGCCAGTTGTAAAGGCAAAGCATCATCACAAAAAATGGTGCCACAAGTGGACTGGCAACTGCTGGAAGTGGTGCCAAGTCTAAAATACTTAACAAGTAAAGTATTTTAGTAATCAGTAATCAGTCATCGTACTGTGCCCAGTGTAGCTTCACGCGCTAGTTTAGTTCCAGGGACTACTCAGTACCAAGTACTCATGTCTCGGCACTCATTTTAGCTATATTTTTTAGACAAGAAGAGTCCTATACCAGATAGAGTTGCAAGAAAAGCAAGGCCGTACCTCGGTAGTGAGCCACTACTAGCTGAGTCGCCCTGCTCTGCAACTGCTTTGTTGGTGCTAGTGGCTAGGACTTTGTCACTCCCCTGCCCAGTTTCTGGTGTACTGCTGGCTAGCACTGACTTACCAATCTTAATTCTTGGCACAAACTGTACAGATACAGCACCGGTATTGGTGCTACTGGCGCCCAGCGCAATAATATTCGTGGTGCCCCCTGCTCTGCTGGTTAAGGTTGCAGACGCATCGGTTATGTTGCTGTCGCAAGCGTCGTCAATACTGTTTTTATCAACATCTGTACCGCTCGGTAGGTAGCAAAACTGCAAAGCATCAGCAGTCCCGTCTCCGTCAAAGTCATTTGGTGTGGCGGCCACGTAGACAGTTTTGAATATATCCATAGGGGCACCGCTCAGACTATTTGCGTAGATGTGAATGGTGTGAAAACCAGATTCAACAGAAGTCGGGACATTTACATTTATAGTTAGGTTGCCGTTTTGGTCAGTGGTGAAGTTACCAAGAGGCGTCGGCGTTGACCATATAGACCCTTCGGCAGAGGATGATGGCATGATTCCGTTGGTGGTACCATTTAACAGCATGGTGAATGGTTGGTTTTTGAAAACAACATCTGGAGCCAGAGAGTCTGCAAACCTAGTACTTTTAACTTCAGTATGAAAAAGCGGAGCTACTAAAATAGGTAGCCCTAGAGTGTCTGGTGGTTTAGCACTGGAATTCGGCACGGGCATTGGGGTAGTTAAATTGTCTGTTCGCTGAAGTAGGTTGTTTTCCATAAGCATGTGGCCAAAACTGTTAGGGTGGTAACTTTCTCGTCCGATTGGGCCACCCAGTCTGTCTGGGAAGTCGCCCCCAGCTGTAGCGCCGTTCATGGCTACAGAACTAACACCGGCTTCGCACATGCGGTGGCCATAAAAAGAATCGTGGTTGTCTACGTAAAACACACCGGCCTTACTGGTGGCTTGTTGAATAACTGTGTTGAGGTAGCCAACGGCCAGTTGGGCAAATTCTACCTCTTCGCCGTTAAGTCGAACATTCAGCGCGCAGTCGCCGCCCGGTTTGGCTATCTCTGGGTAGCCAACTACATATATACGCATATTTGGCGGGCCGGCATTTTTAATTTTTTTGTAGGCATTCACTAGTGTGTCAAATTTGCTATTAACTTCTTTAACAAATTCTAGGCGCTCTTCATAAGAGTCATAGCAAGTGCGTGGGCCCAGGCAACCCAGTAGTCTATTAGTAAAGCCAATATCATTACCACCAACAGACAGTACTACTACTTTTGGCTGATACTGTTCAACAAAATTGTTTTGATATATGTAGCCAGGCTGGAACTGGGCAATGATCGAAGATAATGAGTCACTCGTTTCAAGGGCCTTTCTTGTAAGTCCGTTCTTGGCTTGTCCTGCATATTGGACGGATGAATCTATAATATCCCTTGTTGTCGCACCTGAACATGTAACAGAATGATAAGAATTATACCCAAGGTCTCGGCCGGCCAGCAACGGGTAGGACAGGCGTGACACGTGGCACTGGCTACTACTGGTGTCTGTACCGGCCAGGTATTCATATGCGCCCTCACCAGATATGTAGGAATCACCAAGTGCTAAAAAGTCGTGGAAGTTTA
>JAYTJL010000072.1:0-7304 GCA_043731125.1 Candidatus Saccharimonadota bacterium | reverse complement strand
CAGTAAACAGTAAACAGTAAACAGTAAACAGTAAACAGTAAACAGTCTATTCTGCTAGACTACTTTTATGCAGAAAAAATCATTAGGACAACACTGGTTGACGGACCCACAAGTGCTTGAAGCTATCGCTGAATACGGTGAAATAGAGAAACACGATACGGTTTTGGAAATTGGCCCAGGCCTGGGAACGCTTACCGAAAAATTGCTACAGCAGGCAGGACACGTCATTGCCGTAGAGATTGACAGAGACCTAGCTGGGAACTTATCTAAAAAACAAGCGGATAACTTGATGGTAGTACAAGGAGATGTACTAAAATTTGACCTTACTCAGTTGCCGGTTGGTTATAAAGTTGTCGCTAACATCCCTTACTACTTAACAAGCAATTTAATTAAAGTTTTGTCGGAGTCGGTCAATCCTCCAACAATAATGGTGCTATTGGTGCAAAAAGAAGTTGCTCAGCGGATTGCAGCCCACCCTGGCCAGATGAGCATTTTGGCAGTTAGCGCTCAGTTGTATCACAAGACTGAACTTGGCACGGTTGTGCCGGCCGAGATGTTTGATCCACCACCAAAAGTTGATTCGCAAGTAATTATATTAACAAAACACTCACACCCACTGTTCAAAGACTTGGACACAAAGCTATTTTTTAAATTAGTCAAAGCAGGCTTTTCAACCAAGCGTAAGAAGTTAATTAGCTCTCTAGCTGGAGGATTAAATTTAAGTAAACCGCAGGTTAATTTGATGCTAGAAAATGCAAAAATCGATCCTAATTTGAGAGCTCAGAACTTAAGCCTAACTGACTGGCACGCCATATACATAGCCTTTAAAGGTTTGCTATAATTCATTCATGGGTGCTACTCTGATAGGCCTAAATTAACACAAGAGGTATATAAACAAAGATGAAACAATTAAAACGACTATTTATTATCAGTGCAACACTACTTTTTAGTAGTTCCGTAGCAGTTCCAGCATTTGCTTTTGCCGAAGGAAGCAACTCTGGGAACGACGGTTCTGGGAGTAACAGTTCTAGCGAAACTGAAACCGAAAACGGAGTTGAAACTGGAACACACAACACTCAAGAGATAAAAAACCGTAGCAACGAGCTAAAAGATAAATACCGTCAGATGGCCCAAGAGAAAAAGGCTGAAGCCAAAACAGAGGCTAAAGAAAAATCATCCGAAGCCCGACAAAAAGCATGCGAAGCCCGTAAAGAAAATATTGAAAAGAGACTAGACAAAAGAGTTGAGCGGGCCAAAGCACACAAAGCCACGTTTGACAAAGTCTATTCCAGGGTCATGGCGTTCCATGACGAGAAGAACCTCAATACACCAAACTATGACAGTTTAGTAGCAGCCGCAGACGCTTCCGCTGCTGAGGCAGAAGCTCAAATAAACGCTCTCGATTCTCTAGACGGAAATGTTGACTGCTCTGTCGCCACCGTGACTGATTCTCTTTCAGCCTTCAAAGAAGCAGTTAAGGGTACCAAGCAATCTCTAAAAGATTACCGCACAGCAATCAAGAATCTAATTGTAGCGGTACACCAGAGTGCTGAAACAGCTGAAAATAGTAACGACCAATAAATATATAACTTGAGAAATTAGGAAAGTGGGCAATATGAAAAGACAAAACCAACAAGAAGGTTTCACGGCAATCATTGCTTTTGTACTAGCGGCAGCAGTTATAGGTGTAGCAGTCTTTGCGGCATCCAGAGTGATGAATAAAGAAGATACAAGTCTGTCTACAGATTATGGTGGCCTGACAGAACAGGCCGAGGCTAAAATTACAAATTCTAAAGAATTGACCAATACTCAGAAATCACTAGAAACCATAGATGTAGACAAGGATTTAGATACCACTGAGCTTGATAAAGACATAGACTCAATTTTCTAGTATCCCTGCCCTGCTTTAAATTTACTTGACTTGTTAAGTATTATTACTTAAGCTTATAATTATTAGATAAGGACAAGTATTATGGCAAAAAACAACTTCCCTCCCCTGCTCCACTTAACGTATATTTTACAACAGATTTCAGATGAAACTTTGCAAAAAGAAATGAACATTGGTCTCTCACAGACAAGACTGATGAGTGTGATGAGCACTACCAAACCAGTGTCTCAACGTGAAATCGCAGTCCGGCTTGGTCAGACCGAATCAAATGTTAGCCGACAGCTGAAGGCAATGCACCAAGACGGATTGGTTGGTATTAAAAAGAATAAGAAAGATTCACGCCGTAAAGAAGTCACCCTGAGTGTGAAGGGTGCAAAAGTCTATGCCTCTGCAGAAAAGGTATTACATAAAGAACAGTCCAAATTACTGCACATGTTGAGCGGCAGCGAACTAAATGTTTTTGAAAACGCGGCGCAACTACTAACAGCTCAAAAAAACCTCTATGGTTTGGTTACCAAACCATAGACTATCAGGGTAAGTGTACCAATGACTGCTAGCAGAATAGCAAAACCAGCCAAGCGTTTTATCCACATATATTTAGCCTCTTCATGACATAGAAAATTCCTCAGTGTGTATTTTACTTGCTGGTATGTTAAGGTTGCGAAGTTGTTGACGCAAGGATTTCATCATTGCCGGCGGTCCACAAATAAATATTTCCTTTCCTGCAAGAGAAGCGGTGCTGTTGATTGCCTTAGCGCTTAAGTAACTCTTGTTCCTTGATTTTACAAAAGTATGCAGGCGAAAATGGTTACTGTTTTTGGACAACGCAGTGAGCGCCGACCAATCAACGAGTTCTGATGTTGAATTTACGCAGTAGAACATATCAATATTGTATCCCTTCACCGGCAGACTTTGAGCCATTGATAAGAATGGTGTTATGCCGATACCACCCGCTATCCATATTTGGTTATTATTTTTAAATTTAGTGTAGCTAAATTTACCGTAGGCCCCTTCTATCTCTACTAATTGGCCTGGCGTAAGTTGGATGAGGCTGGCAGTAAAGTCACCAACCGCTTTAATATTCAGTCGTAAGTTGTATTGGGACGGGGCCGATGAAATAGAAAAAGGGTGCCACTCTTTTTCTATGTTGATTGCCTTGCTGGTCGGAAACCGTACAAAGACAAATTGACCAGGCAAATGATGCAACTTTGCGTTGAGCGGTTTTAAGTAAAGTTCGCTTACATTGCCGCCGACGGTTTTTACACTATCTATGCTGTATTTATACTTTCTAATGACAATATTGCTAGCTAAAGTTTTGTAAATAAAAGCCACCAAGCCCGCCACTACAAAACTGAGTAGGTAGAATTTTAGAACTGGACTGCGGGCCAAGTCACTACCAACAAAAAGTACATGCAGTCCTGCAAAAAAGAAGGCGACGCCTAAGAACTTGTGGATGAACAACCACAGCTTGTAGGGTAGTTTTACAAAGAAAGTAATTGTAAGAAGAACAACTAACCCCCAGAATGCAATTATCCCAAAAAAGAGAGCCCACTGGTAGAGTACTGCTGAATGCTCCACTGCGTTAATGTCAAAAAGTGCGTTAATTGGTGAAAGGTTGTTAGGTAACAATAACAGCGCACCGCTGTAGGCTGATGCACCAGCGTATTGAAGGGCAATTAACAAAGGATGGAATGCCAGACAAAGTAGCGCCAATCCACCAATAATATGATGAGCTATGTAGACGCGGTTTAGTCCACCAAAGAGGCTTTCTAAAAAACGCAGTCTAGTAGTTAGGATTAAGTTGATAGAGTACAGTACTAGTCCCACTAAGCCGGCTAGTTGACCAAGAGCAAAAACTAACTCAGTGAAAGTGTTGATTGATGCTAGGGTGCGTAGGTCTGCCCATATAATTACTGGAATTGCACAGAGTAATGTTACTAGACCCCACCCAAAGAGGGTTTCTGACCTGATTTTTACAGAGTTAGAGTATCTTCCATCTGGTTGCATTCAACTTTAATTATAGCTGAAAATGAGGAGATATTATGGTGCCACGACTTTGTTATACAGCTTGGCAAGGTCTGCTTGGTTTGGACCAATCTTTTGGCCAGCAGTTTTTGCCTGTACCAATGTTTTTTCTAGGTTTTTCTTATTTTCTGCAAACTGAGTATGCATGTTAATTTTGCCGGGCGTCTTGGCGGTTTGGTCGCGAAGAGACGTTAAGTCCGCCAGAGTCTTTTTCATAAAAGCAAGGTAGCTAGTGCGGACTTCTCCCCAGCCGGTGGGGGTTTTAGACTTGTTAAAGTCATTCCCAGCATCTGCCAGTGCTTTCATACGCTGGGTGATGGTGGCAACGCTTTCTGTGACAGGTTGGTCTTTTGAGTACTCTTCAAGGTAGTCAAAAATTGATACCCCAGGATAAATATGACCCGGGCAGTAATAGCCGAAATCTTCTGTGTGGTTGACCAAAGCTCCGCTGCGGTCAATGAGGTCTGCTGTGGTCTGGAAATCTTTAAAGACACTATGGTCAAAAGGCAGGACTTTAAAAATGAAGAAACTGCTATAGCCGGGGAAGGACTTAGACACTGCTTCCCATTTTGGTTTTAGGTCTATCAGCTGACGGGCTAGCTGCACTTCCTGTGGTTCAACCTTTTTAGAAATTGGGCTGGTGCCAGGTTGCCATAGTTCGTCCAGGGTGGCACTACACGTAAATGTACGGGTATAGACTGCCTTGTTAGTCTTTAAGTATTGATTTAACGAGGCAGAGTAAGCTTTGAATTCTTTACTGGTTTTATAATCAGTCAACTTGGATGAGTTGGTGCTGTTGAAAATGAGGGCACAGAGCAGGGCGAAGCCTATGATAATGCCAAATATAACGCCACTTACTTTTAGCCAACGAAAATCCCTAATCTTAACTGGTGCCTTACCTACCGAAGCCGTCTTATCATCTTTTTTCGTTTTAACCACTTCTATTTGTAGGTTCTCTGTCTTAATCTCCGTTTTTTCTAGCTTTTGGCTTTTGGCTTTTGGCTTTTGGCTTGATTCAGGCTTAATAATAACTGGCTTCGGTGCCGTTGCCTTCTTCTTGGACGATTTTTTCTTTACCTCTTTGCTCATCTGTTAAAACATAATACTGTAGCAGAGACTAAAAACATAAAGCTAGAGTTAAGAATAACTATCTGCCTAGAGTAAACTATTTGCGCTTGTAGGAATTAATCCCTAAATCACTTATGCTAGCTTTATGTACGGATTAGCAATTGTAGCAACCATAATTGGAATAATAGGCGGTATACCTTATATCTATAATTCCTATCGGAAAAAAACAAAACCACATACAGTAGCCTGGGGAATATTTTTGGTTCTCAGCATAATTGCATTTGCTAGTCAGTATTCTCTGGGAGCCAGAGCATCCCTAATCTTTTATGGCTGGTTCGTAATAAACAATTTGATACTAGTTTCTTTATCATTGCGTAAGAATGCTGGCTACGGAGACGTTAACAAAGTCAATGTAATCTGTGCACTTCTTGCGCTTGCAAGTATTGTAATATGGAAGACTACTGACTCGGCCCTGCTTGCTCTTATCTGTGTACTAGTCGCTGATGGCATAGGGGCAATTTTAATTGTCATAAAGTCCTACAAACACCCCGGAACGGAAACTATTTTTATGTGGTATTTAGGCATTATTGCGACATTCATCAACATACTTGCTGTTGGAAAAATTGACCTTGCAATACTTGCGGCACCTATCCAAGTGTTTCTATTTAATGTAGCTATAGTGGCTGCAATATTACTCGGCAGAAAAGCTCACCCCGCAAACAAATTAAAACGAAAAAGAGCTCGAGCTTAGAGCGTTATATGTATCAAAAAAACATCAACTATATAATTGTTGATGTTTTTTTGGTGGAGCTGCCGGTAATTGCAACCGGGTCCGATTGTTAACTTGCTATATGGCTACAGGTATTTACCATTTAATTGTTTCTTTGCTCAAGCCCCGGGAAATGGTCAAAAAAGGCTGGTGAGCGCAGTCCAATAGTCTTAACTTGCCTCTGGCGGACTACCAAAGACTAGAGCAACCAGAAAATATGACGCGCGTAAGTTTTATCTGGTGTCAAACTATGCGCGGCTATAGCGATTAGGCTGTAGCTGATACGGTAGCAGGCGTTCCGAAGAGCGCTACTGATACACGATTAAATAGAGATTTTGCATCTATTTTGTTGCACCGGATAACGTTCAGTGCAAACCGACCTGACATGCTAGCTTGTTAAGGGTCAACCGTCGAGCTAATATCAGCCCCGTAACTACAATTATAACACCATTCTACCCCATATGCAACATGCTTATGAATTAACAATCCTTAACAAGTCAAGTATTTCTATTAAAGACTATCCTCTCAGAGTAAGTAAGCTGAGTTCGTCCTCTGATTTACTTGAGGGTATACTTGAACATATGAAAAAGGTCTATAACATGTGGCGCATGACTCGTGATCTTGAAAAGGAGACTCTGAAATTTCATAAAGCGCATGTACCTCGCAAGTTCTTAGAGATCGACGAACAAAAGTTCGTAGCCGCTGTTTTTGTGCAGGATTTTGCGATCAGGAAAAAAATGACCGACCAACAAGCACTAAACCTATTGGAACAATGCGAAAACAAGGGGTATATAGAGGTACTACCAAGAGACAGGATATCTGTACTAAGGGTAAGTCAGGATGGGGACACAGACCTGACTGACAGTATTTTACGGTTTCCAATAGGCTTAATTGAGGCTGAGTGGGAAAAGCATGGTCGGTTCATCTCTGGGTTCATTGTTGGTCTTGTGATTCCGGCAGTTGCGGCACTGATTAAGTGGACACGGCCTTAATTTATTTACTCTGAAGGGGATAGCTATTTATCTTTACTTCTTTGATAAATTTAGAGCTTATGGTATAATCTAAGCTAATAGTTAGTAAAGGCGCTACTAGGGCGCTATTTTTTATGAAACAAGACCCGACAAAAATTAGGAACATAGCTATTATTGCTCATGTTGACCATGGTAAGACCACTCTTGTAGATGGGCTTTTAAAGCAGTCGCAGACTTTTCGTGGTAACCAGGCAGAGATGACCCAAGACCTAATCATGGACAGCGGTGACCAGGAACGTGAGCGTGGCATAACAATTACCGCTAAAGTTACAGCGGTGCAAAAAGATGATTACAGAATAAACATTATAGATACCCCAGGACACGCAGACTTTTCGGGTGAGGTGGAGCGTACGCTAAACATGGCCGATGGCTGCTTATTAATTGTAGACGCGCAGGAAGGGCCCATGCCTCAAACTAAGTTTGTACTCACTAAGGCGCTAGCATATGAACTGAAACCAATCGTGATTATTAATAAAATCGATAAGTCAGCATCGCGCGTTAAAGAAGTCGAAAATGAAATTGC
>JAYTJL010000071.1:0-3441 GCA_043731125.1 Candidatus Saccharimonadota bacterium | reverse complement strand
TTCGTCAGGCACTTTCTATGGCGGCCGCTGAAGATAAGATTGCTATCATAGAGACGTTTGATTGCAAGGACGGCAAAGTCAAACCAACGGTGGAGCTGCTTAAGAAGATAGGTGCCACTGGGAATGTACTGATAGTCGTATCCGAAAAAGACCAGCTGGTTGAACGTGCAACTCGCAACCTGCCAAATGTTAAAGCCGTACAAGCTACATATTTAAATGTTTTCGATACTCTTAATGCTGATAAAGTTGTTATCTGCGCTAAGAGCCTCGAAACAATCAGCCAATGGTTGTCAGTAACAAAGACCCCTACAAAGGAGTCTAAGTAATGAGTGCTGCCCTGCCAGGAAAGTCTAGAAAGAAAGCAGTTGATGCATCGGTGGAAGTTAAGAAATCAAAAAAGACAACCGCCGTGGCAACACCTGCAAAGAAAAGTCAGCAGTTTGCTAAGGAAATAACACTGAAGCCTCGAGTTAGTGAAAAGTCTTACGGACTTAGTGAACTTACAAACACCTATGTCTTTGATGTGCCTACTACTGCAAATAATTTAAGTGTCGCTGGAGCAGTTGAGGCTCAGTACGGAGTTACCGTGACATCTGTTAGAATCGCGAATATCCCAGGAAAAGTTAAGCGTGCTTATCGTCGCCGTGGACGTTCGGTCAACAGTATAAAACGCTCCAACATACGAAAAGCATACGTGACACTTGTTGATGGAGATAAATTACCCTTCTTCGCTGCTGCCGAAGGCACCAAACCGAACACCGAGGGGGCTAAATAATGGCAATTAAAGCATATAAGCCAACAACACCAGGACGAAGGGGTATGACTAGCCAGGATTTCTCCGAAATCACTACCAACAAGCCGCTAAAAAGTCTTATTGTTATCAAAAAAGGACCAGTTGGTCGTAACAATCAAGGTCGTATAACAACACGTCACCGCCAAGGCGGTGCACGTAAGTTTTTGCGAGCAGTCAACTTCAAGTTAGCGGATGGTACCGAAGCGACCATTGAGCATATTGAGTACGACCCCGGACGAAGCGCAAGAATTGCACGTATAAAAGACTCAAACGGTGTTTATCACTACCTACTCGCAGCCAAAGGCATGAAGCCTGGTGACAAAATTTCGGTTGGTGAAGAAGCTGCAATAACTACAGGCAATCGTCTTCCTCTAAGGTCAATTCCACTAGGCACTTATATTCATGCAATAGAGCTTCAGCCTGGCCGTGGTGCACAGATGGTACGTTCTGCAGGATCTGGAGCTCAGTTAGTCGCAAAAGAAGACGACTACGTCCAACTAAAACTGCCTAGCGGCGAGGTCAGACTAATCAACGCAAATTGCACAGCATCAATTGGCACTATAGGAAACGAGCAACACCAGAACGTAGTAATTGGTAAGGCCGGCCGAAAACGACACATGGGAATACGACCAACTGTTCGTGGTGTAGTTATGGCTGCCGCAGACCACCCGCACGGTGGTGGTGACGGCGGTAGACACCGAATGGCGCGTCCACCAACAACACCATGGGGTCAGAAGACTTTGGGCTACAAAACCAGAAGTCGACGTAAGAGCATGAAGTTTATAGTACGAACTCGTCATCAAGGAAAGAGGAGATAATATTGTGAGTAGAAGCCTTAAAAAAGGACCATATATAGACCCTAAGCTCGCTAAAAAAGTCGCTGCTCTTGGTGCCGATGACCGCAGTGTTATCAAAACCTGGGCTCGAGCGTCTTCTATACCACCAGAATTTGTCGGTAAAACAATCGCTGTTCACAACGGTAAAGTGCACGTTCCTGTTTTCATCACGGAAAATATGGTTGGCCATAAATTAGGTGAGTTTTCACCAACTCGTAAATTTCGCGGTCACGGTGGAAAATTAGCAAAGGCACAGGGTTAAGTAAGGAATTATTATGTCAGTCAATGCAAACCATAGAGGAATCCGAATGAGTCCACGCAAAGTTGGTGTAGTCGCAGCACTGGTAAGAGGCCGTAGTGTCGCCGATGCGCTTGTAATACTTGATCACACACCAAGGCGCAGTGCTAAGGTTGTTGCAGAGACAGTGAAAAGCGCCGCTGCTAATGCTGAAAACAACCATAGCTACAAGCCGGGTACTCTTATGATTACTGCTATTACAGTCACCGCCGGACCGCGTAACAAGCGCTTCAGACCAGCTGCCCGCGGCCGAGCCAATCCATATCAGCTCAAAACGTCACATCTTTCGGTGTCAGTCGACGGTGAAAAGCGAGTTATTAAAAAGCCTGCTGCTAAAACAGAAGAGAAGGAGACAAACTAATGGGTCAAAAAGTTAATCCAATAAGCATGCGCCTCCAGTTGAATAAAGACTGGCGCAGTAAATGGTTTGCCGGCAAGAAAGATTACGCAAATTTTTTGGCGCAGGACCTTAATACTCGCAAACTAATTGTTGATAAATTAGGCAGTCGAGCTGCAATAAGCAAAGTAGACATTGAACGATCACCAAATCTAGTTTCAATCACAATCCAAACAGCTAAGGCCGGAGTAGTAATTGGCCGCGGTGGCGCAGGTGCAGCCGAACTAAAAGCAGACATAGAGAAAATATACGGCATTCCTGTAAGAGTAAACATTGAAGAGATCAAGCGACCAGAGTTGCAAGCTAAGATAGTAGCTGAGAACATAGCCCATCAGATAGAAAGACGCATTGCTTGGAGACGAGCAATAAAGAGTTCGGCAGCAGCAACCATGCGAGCCGGCGCCAAAGGAGTACGTATTGAAATTTCCGGTCGACTTGGTGGCATGGAGATGAGCAGGCGAGAGAAAGAAATACAGGGGAGCGTCCCCTTGCACACCATAAGAGCCGATATTGATTATTCAGCTGCACGCGCGCTATACCCGGGCGCCGGTGTTATTGGAGTTAAAGTTTGGATTTACAAGGGAGAAATATAAAATGACTCCGTCGTTCCAGTCCAAAGTCCAGAGTCCAGAGTCCAAAGCTATTGTAGCTATGCCTTCAACTTTTAACACTCAGCTTTTGGCCAAAGTCTCCGAAGGAGGCGTCTTGTGTTAATGCCATCCAGAACAAAACACCGCAAAGTAAGAAAGGGTAAGATTCACGGCGGAACAGCTACGTCTCTCACCGAGATAGCTCATGGTCGCTACGGCCTGGTTTCTCAGAGTAGTGAACGCATCACTAGTCGCCAAATTGAATCAGCTCGCCAAGCCATGACTCGCTATATCAAAAGAGGTGGACAAATTTGGATTCGAATTTTCCCGCACACACCGGTCACTCGCAAGCCACAGGACGTTAAAATGGGTAGTGGCAAGGGAAGTCCAGAGTTCTTCGTAGCTAAAGTTAAGGCAGGTACAGTTATGTTTGAAATGGACGGCGTAAGTGAAGTAGTGGCTCGTGAAGCTATGCGATTAGCTGGACATAAGTTACCAGTTAAGACTTCATTTATAGTCAAGGAGGA
>JAYTJL010000070.1:0-3064 GCA_043731125.1 Candidatus Saccharimonadota bacterium | reverse complement strand
CAGTAAATCATTGTGGAATTGATCATTCATTGAAAATTGATAATTGTAAATTGTTAATTACAACGACGTTAGGAGTTGTTTAGTGCCCACAATAAACCAACTAGTCAGAAAACCACGTAAGTCTAGCCGTGCCAAAACCAAGTCGCCGGCTTTGCAGCGCGTGACAAATAACCTAAAGACTAAGACATATGAAAAACCAGCACCTTTTAAGCGCGGTGTTTGCATTCGCGTGACCACTAAGACACCTAAGAAGCCTAACTCAGCACTTCGAAAAGTGGCTCGTGTTCGGCTAACAAATGGCCACGAAGTCTGGGCATATATTGGTGGTGAAGGTCATAACTTACAGGAACATGCTGTTGTACTGGTCCGTGGTGGCCGCGTGCCAGACCTTCCTGGTGTTCGTTACCATATTGTCCGCGGTAGCCTAGACCTTCAGGGAGTTGCTAATCGCAAACAAGGCCGCTCAAAGTATGGCACCAAGAAAGACGCTAAATAATGCCACGTAAAGTTACCGCATCTTTAGTCCGACCAGTGCAGCCGGATCGCATCTATAGCAGTACTCAAGTTACAAAGTTAATTAACCGAGTTATGTTGGACGGCAAAAAACAAATTGCTGAGAGACTTGTCTACAACGGAATGCAGAAAGCAGCGGACAAGCTAAAAGTCCAAAACCCGCTAGAAGTATTCGAAACGGCCTATAAAAATGTTCAACCACACCTAGAGACTCGTTCTCGCCGTGTTGGTGGCGCAAACTACCAAATCCCCTTCGAAGTAAAAGGCCAAAGACAACAGCACCTTACAACTATGTGGCTGGTCAACGCCGCTCGTGCCCGCAAGGGAATGAGCATGGAAGACCGACTGGCGCTAGAACTTGTTGACGCCTACAACGGCACTGGTGAAGCAGTTAAGAAAAAAGAAGACACCCACCGCATGGCTGAAGCCAACCGTGCCTTCGCCCACTTCGCCCGGAATTAGGTGCTCACAGTGGAGTTAACAGAAGTTATCATTGGTGACGGTAGTGCAGTTCTATTCAAAACCAAATGCCAGGAACAGTGCCTGGATGCACGCGACTTAGTCAGTCGCACAGATGAGGTAAGTGTCGGCGTGGCAAAAGCTCTTGGCAAAGCATCTTGTGATCGTTGCACTGGACCTATAGATACAATATTTGACGGTCAGGCTGGTTGCGGGATAACTACTCCATATTGGATGAGGAAATAAGTAATAGTGAGGAAGAATTAGGAATGGCAGACAAAAAATACGAACTAGAAAAGCTACGCAACATTGGCATTATTGCCCATATTGATGCTGGTAAGACCACAACAACAGAGGGTATTCTCTATCGTACTGGCTTAAAGCATAAAATTGGGGCCGTGCATGAGGGTGGAACAACTACCGACTGGATGGCACAAGAAAAAGAACGTGGCATTACTATTACTGCCGCTGCTGTAACTTGCTATTGGAAAGACCACAAAATCAATATTATCGACACGCCTGGTCATATTGACTTTACTGTAGAAGTAGAGCGTAGCTTGCGCGTGTTAGACGGCGCTGTAGTGGTATTTGACGGTAAGATGGGTGTAGAAAGCCAGTCTGAGACTGTTTGGCGCCAGGCAGACAAATACGGCGTACCGCGTATTTGTTTTATAAATAAAATCAATCAAACAGGTGGCGATTTCTACAAGAGCCTAGATAGCATACACACCCGTTTGAATAAGAGAGCGTTTCCTATTCATCTCCCTATTGGCTTTGAGCAATCAATCAATGGTTTAGTAGACCTTATTAGTATGAAAGCCTATACCTATAAGGAGTTCACAGACAACGAACTTATTGAGGGTGAAATACCCGCTGACATGATGGATCAAGTAGTGAAGTACAGAAGTCTGCTGGTAGAAAACGCAGTAGCCGAAGACGAAGCGATGTTAGAAAAGTATTTTGAAGTTGGTGAAGAAGGACTCTCAGAGGCGGAAGTAAAACAAGCTGTTCGTACAGCGGTTTTAACAGGAAAGTTCTTTGGAGTATCTGGTGGAGACGGCCGAGGCGTAATTGTAGAGAAATTGTTGGATGCAGTAAATGACTTTTTGCCAACCCCGCTAGATAGGGGTAGTAACTGGGGCACAAATCCAAAAACCGGTGATGAGATAGAGCGTAAACCAATTGCTACAGACCCTTTTGCAGCCCTTGCCTTTAAAATTGCGACAGACCCTTTTGTAGGTAAATTAGCATTTTTCAGAGTCTATTCTGGCAAAGTAACAGCCGGTAGCTATATTTTGAATAGCTCAACCGGTGAAAAAGAACGCATTGGCCGTATTGTACGCATGCAGGCCGACAAACGTGAAGACGTTACTGAAGTGGAGGCAGGTGATATTGCAGCAATAGTTGGGCTCAAGGCTACAACCACAGGTAATACACTTTGTGACAGTGCCAACCCAATCGTGCTAGAGAGTATTACTTTCCCAGACCCGCCTGTTTCGATTGCAATTGAGCCTAAAACCAAAGCTGACCAAGAAAAAATGGGAATTGCATTGCAGCGTCTTGCTGAAGAAGACCCCACATTCCGTATAAAAGTTGATCACGAAACTGGTCAGACCATCATCTCTGGCATGGGTGAGCTACACCTAGACATTATTGTTGATAGGATGAAGCGAGAATTTACGGTAGAGGCAAACATTGGTCAGCCACAGGTGGCTTACCGCGAAACAATTCGCAAAGACAATGTTGAGGCCGAAGGAAAATACATCAAACAAACCGGTGGACGTGGTCAGTATGGACACGCTGTGATCAAAATCAGCCAAAACGAATCTGGCAAAGGTTTTGAATTCATCAACAGCATCAAAGGCGGCGCTATCCCAACAGAATACATCCCGGCTGTTAAAAACGGTATTGAAGAAGCGCTGTCCAACGGCATTATTGCTGGGTACCCGGTTGTAGATGTTAAGGCTGAGTTATTTGATGGTAGCTACCACGATGTCGATAGTTCGGAAATGGCCTTTAAGATTGCTGGCAGTATGGCTATCCAGGAAGGTGTTAAGAACGCTGGTCCAGTCATCTTGGAGCCAATAATGAA
>JAYTJL010000069.1:0-3767 GCA_043731125.1 Candidatus Saccharimonadota bacterium | reverse complement strand
AGTCTGGAGTTTGTTCAATCAACTGGTGTTGATGGAATAGCTATTGGCGGTTTGTCGGTCGGCGAACCCAGGGAAGATATGCATCAGATGCTGGACTTCCTAGCTCCAATGTATGACACGGGAAGGGTTCGTTACCTTATGGGGGTGGGTGACCCGGTGGATGTAAGGCACGCAATTAACAGGGGTATAGACATGATGGACTGCGTTATGCCTACCCGAAATGCTCGTCATGGAAGTGTTTGGGTGGAAGGTGACAAGAGATTGAATCTAAAAAATGAACAGTTTAAAGAAGACCCGCTGCCAATAGACCCACATTGTGATTGCCACACCTGCACAAGTAATTATTCCAGAGCATTCTTGAGGCAAATGTTCCGTACAGACAACCCCCTTGGCGGTAGTCTGGCCTCTATCCATAACCTCCGTTATATCAACCGAATATTTGAAAGTTATAAGCGATGAATAGGAGTATTGAAAAACTGAGAGATCATCTTCTAGAGGCGGAGATATTAGACCCCGAGGGCACACATCATCAGCTAGCTAGTGGGCGACATGGCCGAAAGTTAGACTTTGACCTTATTCCTGACGGTAGCGAACTATTTGATGAGGTGGTAGATGTGGTATCTGAACGGGTGAGAGACCTTTATTGGAATAAAAACTATGGCAAGGTTGCCTTGCTCGGAGTAGCTAATGGTGCTAACCGGTTCGTGGACCCTGTTTACTATAATTTGGGTAGAGCAGTCACTGCGCTGAAAACACAAAAAGATGAATCTGACCCCAGGAGAGTGGTGCTTACTGACGAGGCAGAGCAAGCTTACGCTGAGCAGGGGCATGATTGGACCGTTGTACTAGAAGATGTTGGCACTGAAGGAACTGTTGCCTCAACAGCGGCAGAGGCAGTTCGCTCAGTTAGCAACAGCAAAGTGGAAGTATTAAATATCTGGCAAAGAAGCCAAAGGCTATTAAGACTAACCGCTGTTGGAGTGCCTTATAGGCATGTAATCTATAGCCCAATTCCGAGTTTCGAACAGGATGAATGCCAGCGTATCGGTCACTGCGCCGAGGGCTGGGAGCTAATCGTTCGGTAGTATTAATCTATGACATTTCGGGACACAAGGACTAGCGGTGCGTCGCCATCTGTTTTATATTCGTAAAATTACTTCAACAGGGGCCAGTAGCGGAGTTGACGGGTGCAGACCTGTTCAAATTTCTTGGGCTCAATATTATTCCTCTCGGCA
The DNA here is from genome assembly GCA_043731125.1 of Candidatus Saccharimonadota bacterium. Lineage (GTDB taxonomy): Bacteria > Patescibacteriota > Saccharimonadia > Saccharimonadales > UBA10212 > JAYTJL01. Next base: position 2,532 of record JAYTJL010000069.1, on the reverse strand, counting down.
ATAATATGCAGTTTTGCTATCTTTTTAGGGTTTCTAACTTCGTGTATTGTTTTGCCAAACTTCTTTCCGGCTCTCTTAAAAAACCACCACCTCAGGGTGTATTTAGGAAACATATAAACAAGGGCGACAATGAACATTGGCCTTGTAATAGGCAACTCTAACTTAAACCCGCTCCAATTCGCTCGTGTGTAGGTGTATGCTACGTCGGAATATTCGCTCCATCTGTTAATTAGGCCTCTTTCTTCTGATAATTCAGCCAATTCGTCTTGTATATCGTTTTCGTGCCATGCCAAATCATACTTCTTCATATCAAGTGCAGTGTGCCATAAATTTATCAACATAATAACTTTGGTGGGCGATACAGGACTCGAACCTGTGACCTCTTTCACGTCAAGAAAGCGCTACTAGCCATCTGAGCTAATCGCCCGCATAAAAGTCATCAACAATGCGCTGACTAAATAGATTATACAGATGTATCAGTCTTCTTTGAATAGCGACATTTCCGCAGTCAATCAAACAAACACCATGATAGTCTGGGCGAGTTGGTCTACCCTCGGTTCTCCTGTCGGCTACTACGTATTTAAAGTGTTCGATAGGGACATTCAGCTCTTTAGACCAATACTTCTTTATAACATTAGCATCTTGGTCGTAGCGGACATGTAAGTCAAAGCGAATTTTCGAGAGGTCTAATCTGTATTGTTTTAATAAAACAGTGAGAAAAAACTTCAATATTAAAGAATTGGAATTACCCATAGCGGTTTTATTTGTCTTTGCACCTTCTCCCATGTAGAGCATGGCAAGGGCAAGTTCTACTGTATCCTTGTCTAGATCGATCCTATCAAATATTTGTTGGGCATCGTCTTTAGCGGTTTGAATGCGTGCAATCTTCTGGTCTCTCCGAACTTTGACCGATTTAGCTCGTGCTTTAATTAGTCCATCACCATAATTTTTATCTAAACGCGCTCGTTGTTCTCCAGTGAGTTCAATATTCCTTAACCAATGTGAAAGAGTTGACTTTGGAATTGAAAGAGCTGACTGAATCTCTCCATATGAAAAACCTTGCTGTCTTAAGTCTATAGCTTGCTGTTTGTATTCGAACCACTGTGACCTCATCAACTTACATGGTATCAGTAGTACGAATAAAAGAACAGGGATAAGCTGATGGTTAATTACAAATCTAGATTCTCTCAAGTTTATAACATATGTGGTGTACGCCATAGAGTCCCAGTGATCATATAAAGTATAAAAATTAGACAATCAAAACTAGGAAAAATCTACTAGCCTTATACAGCTAGCCTATATATACTTTTGCTTAGGTTGAGTTTTGCCGAGTTGTTTTCCCCGCAAACACTGCGGAGTGGAAAATCGGCCGAGAAGCGAGAGAAAAGAGTCCCACGAGCACATTTGCGAGAATGCTGGTGGGATTTTTGCATATAAAGACCCTTGGTGCGTGCTTATCACCAGTGTCGCAAAATACTTAAAAGAATAAGGAAAAGACGTGGGCTTTAGACTACCGACTAACGACTATTGATTGGAGGAGAAGCCTCTAAGGTGTTATTATGGAGCTGAAATATGGAAGATCCACAAAAACTAGATGCTAACGATCACCGCCGGCTTGGCAACGAGCTAGACTTATTTGTGTTTTCAGACCTAGTTGGTTCTGGGTTGCCTCTTTTTACACCACGGGGCACGGTACTCCGCGACGAACTCTTGGGTTTTTCTGAGGAGTTACAGGCTAAAAATGGCTTCCACAAGGTGTTTATTCCGCATATAACTAAGAATGACCTTTATAAAACCAGTGGTCATTGGGACAAATTTGGCGATGAGCTATTTTTGGTTAAAAGCCAAGAAACATCAGACCAAATGGTGTTAAAGCCCATGAATTGTCCGCATCACATACAAATATACGCCTCTCGTCCCCGTAGCTACCGTGAGTTACCTATTCGCTACATGGAATCAACAGTGCAGTACAGGGATGAAAAGAAGGGTGAGTTAAGCGGGTTGTCGCGTGTAAGGTCAATTTCTATAGATGATGCCCATATTTTTTGCCGGCTAGAAGAGATAGAGCAAGAATTTACCATTATCATGGCGATGATCAAGGAGATGTACGGGGTATTTGGGCTGACTTTTAGGGCTAGATTATCATTCAGAGACGATTCAGACGGCTATTTAGGGGATCAAAAGAACTGGGATTTGGCTCAAAAGACAATTGAAGAAGTAGCCAAAAACTTAGGGCTAGAATACTTTATTGCCGAAGGTGATGCGGCTTTTTATGGTCCCAAAATTGACATTATGGTATCGGCTCTGGGTAAAGAGTACCAACTAGCAACTGAGCAGTTAGACTTTGTAATGCCAGAACGCTTTGGGCTTACTTATGTTGACTCCGACGGCACGGAAAAGCAGCCTGTAATGATTCATAAAGCATTACTAGGTTCATTTGAGAGGTTCTTATCTGTTTATCTAGAGCACACCGGTGGTAAATTCCCGGTCTGGTTGGCGCCAGAACAGATACGGGTGGCTTGCTTGAATGAT
>JAYTJL010000068.1:0-16140 GCA_043731125.1 Candidatus Saccharimonadota bacterium | reverse complement strand
TGCAGGCTGTAGCATTAGTGCTGTTCCAGGTTAGAGTGCTGCTGCTTCCGGAGACAACCGAACTGGGTGAAGCCGTCAGAGACGTTGTGGGAGCTGGGGTTGGTGGAGGGGGTGGGGCGACTGTAACAGAAATGGTGGCAAAGATGCCACCTGTTCCTCCACAGGTCCTGGAAGAGTCAACTGTATAGCACAAACCTAGTTGGTTTGAACCAGTGGGCAGATTTATAACAGTTGAGTAAGGTGCTGATGTGTCGGTGGCGAGTTTAGTACCATTTGCCCAGAATTCCATTGATGTCGGTGTTGCACCGCTTAGACTGGCTGTCCAGGTAGTTCCGTTGGCTACGGTGGCACCATTGTTGATACTACTGTTAAGCGTTACAGAAGCTGGTGGTGAAGGTGGAGGGGTTGGTGAGGTTGAAGTATCTACATCCGCTTTTGTGTAACCAGCTCGAATTCCGCCATAGTAAATTACAGACGATGTACCTGAAACAAACGTTGCATTATGCTGTCGATAATTTTGTGCCTGTAGCCAGACACCACTAGAGCCAGGTAGTAATGTTGGTCTTAACTGGCGAGACATGACATTCACTCCGTTATGCCAGATTTCAATCCAGCCGGGACTGTTTCCAACTACCCCTTGGTCTGATAACTTAACACCCACAACAAGCTGGTGCCATCGGTTATAAGCCGACGCTACTCTACTGCCATCAGCGTTTGTTAGTTGTAGCCATGGGATACGTTTATGATCATTACCAGCGGGATTGTTGTTGCCGAGTGTCGAAAGGTCTGTGCCAAGGTATCGTGGATTTCCAGATGTCGGCTGGACGGTTCCTAAATCAAGAACATTCCACGTCTGATATGAAGTAGACGTTGACTCGTGGAGGTCCATAAGTGTGTGAAAACTATTTGTAAGGTTAAAAGTATCCGTACCACCTTGTGAATTCGTGAGATTGAGTGGTAGATAATAATCGTAGGCAAACCAACGTTCTAGCCCCGCCGAGAAAGATCCGTTCAAAGTCTGGTTGATATCACTACGAATTGAGGATTTATCAAGAGTAGATGCTGCGGGACTCCACGGTCCGTCGGTGCTTCGTATTTCCTGCCTAGAGACCCAAGGACATCCGTTGGGTGATGTTGGCGTATTTCGCAAACTTACTCTTTGATTAGGATCCTGCGACATGCCATTATTATCATATTGGCTTGCACTAAGACCGCCCCAAGGTTCAATGCGTGAGTCAACTGTCGTCGACTCAAACACTATTTTTAGCGGCTGATATTGCCCGTTGCAAAAATTGATGTCTAGGTAACGGCTGGTTGCCGCAAAGCTCTTGTATATAACAAAACCCCCAATAATTCCGAATACCAAGGTGAAAACAAGAACCTGCTGACTAGAGAATTTTACGTTTTTGAAAAAGCTCATTTTAGCTACCGGCTCGACCGCTGGTTCGAGGGACATTGTTTTTAGTTTTTTAGACATTTCCTTTGGCCTGTCATGGTATAGGTTAATGCTAAGCCGTATATGCTTATCTGTCAATCGGAGAAAACGTCCAAGATATTTAAAGACCACTGAGGGTAAAAGATACTTTAGTCAACAGTACCGTGATATAATCACCTCTGTTATGCTCCGGTAGCTCAATGGATAGAGCAGCTCCGTCCTAAGGAGAAGGTTGTAGGTTCGACTCCTACCCGGGGTACCAATATATGAAAGCTATAAGAATATTTCTGAAATTTCGACTAGAAATCGTAAGTTTTATTGTTGGGGCGGTAATATTGTCTTATGAGTTAACTGCTTCTCGAATTGTTGCTCCATATATAGGTGCAACAATTTACACCTGGACAAGCGTAATTGGAGTCATTCTTGCAGCCCTAGCAGCAGGTTATGCGGTAGGTGGAATAGTAGCCGATCGCCGTAAGTCAACTAATGATATTGTTTGGCTACTTCTTGGTTCTGCGCTTGCTCTGATAATTGTAAACATATCAAAAGACTGGGTGCTAAACGCCATATCTCAAATGAACGTGGCTCTTCGTTGGCAAGCATTGCTAGCTAGCATTTTGCTTTTTACCGTTCCAACTTTTTTATTAGGCATGATTGCACCTTACCTAGCCAGGCTAAGTATTACCAAACTTAGTTCAAGTGGCTCTTCTTTGGCACGCATTAGTGCCGCCGGTACATTGGGATCATTATTTGGAACATTTATAACAGGTTACTTTCTGTTTTCAGTGCTAGGTAGCCGCTATATTTTGACGTGGCTAAGTATCAGCATTATTCTTTCCAGCTTTATACTTTCGTTGAAGTTTGCACTGCTCTACCGTCTTCCGCTTCTTCTATTTGCTTTTTCAATGCTTGTTTATTCACCCCATGCTACTATTCCTAATGCGTCGGTTGTTGATGACCTAGATACAGCTTATTCTCGGGTAATAATTAATGACAGAATCCTTGACAACCGACCAATTAGAGTACTACAAACGGATAATGCCTCATGGCAATCAGGTGTATACCAAGACGGGAGCAAAGACTTGGTATTTAGTTATACCAGAGCCTTTGCTGAGGTTTATAAATCTCAACCTAAGGCTAAAAACGTTTTAATCATAGGTGGTGGTAGCTTTAGTTTTCCCGAATATGCGGCCAATGCCTACCCTGATGCCAAGATTGACGTAGTCGAAATCGACCCAGCACTAACCAAAGTTGGAAAGGAATATTTCAACTTCCGCCAACCAATAAATCTTAACATTATCAACCAAGACGGTCGTCAGTTCTTAAACGACTCAGACGAAAAATATGATCTTATTTTCATAGACGCATTTTCTTCATTTATCCCACCGTTTCAATTGATGACTAAACAGGCTGTGGAAAAAGTTAAATCAAATTTGTCACAAGACGGTGTAGTTGCGCTAAATGTAATTTCAGCAGCTGATGGAAAAGGTTCAAAGTTATCAGGCGCAATAGCAAGCACCTACGAATCAGTTTTTAAGAATGCAACGTTTTATCAGGTAGATGCTAATTTCCCAAAAAGCATAACTCAAAACCTGCTCCTTATAGCCTCTGTCGATAAATTAAATTCTAGCGTAGATACAAACCTAAAATTGTCAGGAGCTGGGATATTCCACTCTAGAGATAAGCCTTCTAGCTTTACCAACTCTAAGGTTCTAACCGATGACTTTGCACCGGTAGAGCATCTCAGCATTCAGGAAAATTTCTAAGTTGTAAGTTCGTCCTGCTGTAAACCAAAGGTTAATCGGTTGCTAAAGCAACACGCATTCACCGTGCTCGAAACTAAAAGGTAGTTTCTGTGCGCGTCTCATTGGCGCCCGAATCAAGCTAACGCTTAATGATTTTGAAGTTCATCTTTGGTAAACCAAAGATTAATTTCAAAATCGGCTTCTTCTTTGTCGCCAGAGGCATGCACCAAATTTAGGATTGGCCTTTTTTCTTTGTTAGCCAGCACCGGTGAATCATCAGAATAATCGCCGCGAATGGTGCCTGCTTCTGCCTTAGCTGGCACTGTATGCCCAGCCATTGCTCTTACTGCTGCAATAGCATCTTTGCCCTGTAGCACTAGTGCCATAACTGGTCCGGAGGTAATAAAACCCACCATCCAGCCTTGAATTTTCAAACCAATTTCATGTGCATCGTTCGTGCCTAAGTCTTCATTGGCATCCATACCGTGTTCTTGGTAAGTTTCTAGTGTTTTATTCCCCATACCTTCAATAAAAGGCCGCCTATCGGTTGGGTAGTGCTTATTGGCCATATCCTCAGTCGGAGTTACCATTTTGGCGGCAACCAATTTTAGCCCACCTTTTTCGAAGCGACTAATTATTTCGCCCACCAGGCCGCGTGTCACTGCGTCTGGCTTTAATAAAACTAATGTTTTTTCTTGCATGATTTCTATATTAACAGATATGAACCTTAGTAGCAATTGGATATTAAATTTACTCAAAGCCTTAGACTTTAACAAACCGTTCACCTTTAACTATTTACTGTTTACCGTGCGTTTACTGCTTGCGGTTGACCGTGAAAAACGGATCATAGAAAATGCACAGTAAACAGAAAATGGAAAATAGTAAATTTGGTGTATCCCCTGCTACAATTATGCTTATGGGTAGTTTATTGTACGACGCAGCCACCGAGCAGTTTTTAGAGTATCTAGAGTTAGAACAAAACCGTTCTAGTAAGACTATTGAAAACTATTCCCACTACCTTACCAGGCTGTCCGACTTTGCAGGTGAAATTAAAGTATCTGATATTGATGCCGAGATGGTCCGCAAGTGGCGACTGTGGCTTAACCGACTGGGAACCAACACATCAGAAGAACTTTCCAAGACCACCCAAAACTACCACCTTATTGCCCTGCGTTCTTTTTTAAAGTTTTGCGCTAAGCGGGAAATTCCAGCCATGTCTGCTGACAAGATAGAACTAGCCCGCACCACCCGCCCTCAAGTCACATTCCTAAACCCAGAAGAGCTGGACAGTCTGGCCTCCCAGCCCAGTATAGATACTCAGCCTGGCTTACGCGACCGAGCAATCATTGAATTACTCTTTTCTAGTGGCTTGCGCGTCAGTGAACTTGTTAGTCTAGACCGTGAACATGTTAATTTAAAACGGAAAGAATTTATGGTACGAGGAAAAGGCCAAAAAGACCGCCCAATATTTATTAGTGAAGAAGCAGCTACCTGGATAGCAAAATATCTTGAACAGAGAACAGACAATGCCAGGCCATTATTCATACGCTATAGCGGTAGTAAATCCATAGACAACAGCGGTAACATGCAGCGGCTTACTGCCCGGTCTATTCAACGGATGGTGGCTCGTTATGCCCTGCTAGCTGGCATTACCAAGCACGTCAGCCCACATACTCTGCGCCATTCATTCGCGACAGACCTACTAATGAACGGCGCAGACCTGCGCAGTGTGCAAGCCATGCTGGGCCACAGCAACATTGCAACTACTCAAATCTACACACATGTTACCGACCCGCACCTAAAAGCCGTCCACGAAAAATTTCACAACAAAAAGTAATTCATACCACCAACCTAACAGTATTCATTACTTACTCCACCAACTCTAACAATAATTATGCTATCGCATATTTTTTGACATTTTATGTTTGTAATTAGTAACTTGAAATCTTTGTAGGTTACCCCTTCACCTCAGGGTGGCATACCGCTTTTGTACAAAAATGTGCGATAGCATAAAATGTGCACATGAATAAGAAGGTTGCAACAGCAGCTGTTATAGACGGTATTTTGAGGCTAGGAGTGTCAACCGCAGCCATTGGTTCGGTGCTAGTATTGCCCGGGTTATTGGTAGCTGTGGACAAACCGTTGTCGATGTTCGATAAAAAAATGGATCAACGTGCAAAAGAACGTGAACTTAGGCGAATTTTGAGCTATATGAAACGAACGAAACTACTAGAATCACAGAGGTACGAGCACGGGATTACCATTACAGACAAAGGCAGGAAGCGGCTTGAAAAGCAGGGATTTGATCAGATGCAAATTAACCAGCCCGAAACTTGGGATAACAAATGGCGGCTGGTAATATTTGATGTGCCAGAAACTAAAAAAGTTGGACGCAATGCATTGTCTGCCAAACTGCGCGAACTAGGCTTCAAGACTTTGCAGCGAAGTGTTTGGGTGCATCCCCACCCCTGCCACGAAGAGATTGAGGCTGTTGCATTGCGTTATCAGCTTACAAGCTATATTACATACATCGAGACTAGCTATATAGACAAACCAGAGATACTCAAAAATAGATTTGCTAATTTAATTAAATAATATCAAAAAACATGCTATCGCATATTATTTGAGGATATTTTTGGGGAAATGTGGGCGAGTTTTGGGAAAGAAACAAATATATGCCCAGGTGACTGACCTACACCTAGAAGCCGTCCACGAAAAGTTCCACGGCAAATCAAAGTAGCAAAAGCTACTGGTCTACTTTGATACTATCAAGAACGTCGTTAAAAAATGCTTGGTTTTTATTCCATTCACTATTTTCAACTGTTAGAAGGTAATAGTACTTGGTGTTTTTCCCTATTACAAATATTAGATTACCGCTCTGCGCAGGAGCAGTATTCTCTGGGTCGCTAACAGTGACACTGAATTTCCATGCATTAGCACTTATCTTCTTGGATTTGAATGGCTGTGGACTGCCCAGTGTTGTTTTTAATGGGCTGTGGAAATAGCCATCCATCGCAAACTGATTAATCGGCCTCACCACAGCAGTATAGTTTGCAGACTTTGAGTCTGATAGAGCATCGTTTATAGCCTTTATTGTGTTTTGGGATGGTGCGGTTGGAATTGGGTATGCTACCGAGCTGACCAGCAAACGAGCATTCAGCACTGATTGCTTACTTGATGTCTTTTTATAATATGAAAAGCCATGCTTTGTATCAGTGTTTTCCTGTATGCTCTTTGTAACAAAGATGTTGGGCTTATTAAAACTTATCCCGTGGCCGGCAGACTTACCTGGCACTAAGTAGGTAGTCGTACCCGAATACACGGTTTTAGCTTGCTTAGAGTCGAAGTTATCTTCATTGGCAAAATATAGATATATACTGCCGGCCACAATACATGCCAATAATATTACGGCAATAAGTAAGAGACGTGGGTGTTTTTTTAGATGCACACTAATGGTTTTGTCCGACCCAGAACTATTAATTACATTGCTAGGTTCGGGCTGGTTAACATTCGCCATTTTAGTTTCCGCCGATCGTCATTTTAAAAATTGTTTGGTCCTCCTGAACATGCATAAGGTCTTGTGGCTCCACTGGAACTACTACAAAATCCATGCCAAGTACCGCCATCATCTCCACACATCTGGGCTCCAAACGCAGTTCTTGGATAACCTTGTGGCACTCCATCTCCATAATCACAGTCAAAGAATGTGCTATATGTACAAGAATTACCACCACCACCAGGTGGGCAAGTTGGGCCACCACCGCCACCACCACCACCAGATGGTATGAAGGTTTCACTGCAACCCGGAACTCCAATCGCAAAACAACCACTGCCGTTACACGCCCCAGGGTAAGAATTAACAATTATTCCACTTAAAATAACAAAACATGTGCCACTACCGCCACCGCCCCCACCAGAGCCAGAGCCGTTAACAAAACAGTTAGTGCCCCATCCCGAGTTTCCTGCTCTAGCACCACCAAATCCGCCTGCACCGTCAAAGGCACCGAAGTCCATGCAGAAATTGTCAGAACCTGAGGGTGCCGTTTGGGGACCGCCGCCTGCACCAACAAAACATTGTACGTTATAGACAGCACCACATGGTGGTCCAACTCCCCAGCCTAGTCTATTCCCGAGTACCGTTGGCGGACTACCGCAGGTAATGTTGTAACACACTGCCTGGAACCAATAGGCTTGACCACTAGTTGCAGCCGGACAGCCTCCATTCCAGGAATATGACACACTTGTTGGTAGTGGTACCTCAGTATCCCCACCAGATAATACTCTACCGCCACTGACAATCCCTGAAGCCGATGAAGTACAAGGTGTACCACCACCGCCACCCGGATTGACTGTTATTGTTATGGTACCAGATACAACACCGCCAGGCCCAGTACAGGTAATTGAATAGGTGGTGGTTGAGGCCGGGCTAACGGACTGGCCACCACTGGTACCCGTCTGAGGTGTCCAAGGCGCAGAACAAGAAGTTGCGTTGGTAGATGTCCAATTAAGTGTAGTGCTCCCACCAGCAATGATAATGATAGAGGTTGCAGTTAGGCTTACTGTGGGGGGCGGGGCTGGAGCGGGAGTAGTAACAGTTACAGTTGACGAACATCCTGGCAAGGGGTTAGAATTTTTGGCACATAACCGATAATAATACGTTGTACTGGCTGTCAAACCAGTTACATTTGCAGTTACGGCTACCGGACTAGAACCGCTACCTGGTAGACTGGCGCAGTTTTGGGTTCTACCAAATAATACGGAGGTACCAAATTCAAAATAACAGCTAGTTACGTTGCCACCGCGTGGGTTGACGTTGCCGTTAAATGTCAGGCTGGCAGATGTTAGGTTAGTTACTGGGTCAAGCAAAGACACTGGTGGTAATTGAGACGGAGTAAAGCCAAGGTTGCATGCTGTTGCTGCAGATGCGTCTATGGTTGTTATTGTTAGTCCAACGTTTAGCCTTTTGCATAATGCTCCGGCAGAGCGGACAGAATATTCAGGAATGGCATTATCACCTGAGCCTAGGTTGATTGGTACTCCACCAACGCTACTACTGTCAGCGTGTGCAACTAGCCTTTGATACGAATCAGCAGACTTAGCCGTAGCGTCAATAACAACTTGAGCTCCCCTAAATTTTACAATACCATTTGATGTGTCATTGGCTTTTAGCTTAAAATCAGCAGATAGATATATGGGTGTTATTCTTAGGTAATAGTAGGCTGGCACTGTACCCGAAGCTATAGAGTTTAACCCAGTTATTACCGTGTTGCAGTCATAGTCCTGGGACCCATTAAAGGTAGGTAGAGCGTTTTTGTCGCATGGAGCGGGTCTTATTGACCCATCGGTAGTTCCACTATAGTTGGTTGTTTTTCCTCCCCCAGCTGCTGCTGGGTATAGAAAGAAGGTTTTTGAGTCCGTTTGTGCGTTAGCAAAAGACCCACTAGCCGGCATTGGGTATAGTGCTACACGCAAAATTGGGTGAGTATTATTGCTAAACCAAGTTGCCTGGTCTTCAAACCTCCAACTTCCTCCAACTGTACGGTTATGGGTAGGATCTGTTGATTTGAAGGAAATCAGCAGACTAGATAACTGACCGGTGTCTGGCAGTAGCTTTACTACCTGAGACTTCTGAGCCGCAACTTTTTGGTAGACTAGCTCGGATGGTTTGTCATTAATAAGCAGGCAAGTATATCTGGTGGTGCCGTCAGTAGAAAGCTGAGACACGTTTTGCAGTGCTCCACCGCCCTGTAGTAGAGTGTTGCATGTCGTGGAAGTTGCGCCAGGATTATCAGTAATATACTTCAAGGCATCGCCAACCGCTGAGCGAGCAGCATAGTAGGCTCTAGCTTCGAGTTGGTTATTAACAGAGTTGGTTTGAGAACGCTCCATTATCCTAGCAAAGCCAAAGCTTATTAGGCTGAGAACAACTATCATTACTCCAGCTACAATCAATGAAGCCATTCCATCTTCACCTCTGTGGTGTGATGGTGATTTTTGTCTATGACCTGCTTTTATATACTTATTCATGCCCGCCTACTTATATATTATAGTCTTTTACTGAAACAATGTTAGACAAATTGCTAATTGCGCAGTATTGGGTGCCGGCTTGTCCACCATTGCAACGTGGGGACTGACTGGCGGGAGCTATGAGGGCCGAATCGTCACCATATGTAACCGTTAAATCTACTTGATACAGTGTACCGACTTTAGGCACTACACTAAATTTTGAAATTCGCATATTCGTGCCTAAAAATTCCTTTGGGCTACTAAGTGGCGCGCAACCACTTGGGTTGCCGAGAGATGTGCATGGTGGACTGCATGCATTAGCGCCTACCATGGCATCTCTATACACTCCGTAGCTACTCCCGCTTACTTTTGTGCCCTCTTTGAAGGAATATCGAATACCACCAAAACAATAATAACCAGCTGCCTGGGAGCCACCAAAACTTGTAGCATTTTGAATATCAGTTGTAACACTATTCATTAGCCCAACTGCTACATTTTGTGTGTTACTAATAGTAACTCCTTTATAAAACATTCTCCCAATGGCCAGAAATCCACTTAGGGCCACGATAAGCACTATTGAGAAAACACCAGCAGCAATGACGAGTTCTATTGCGGTAAAACCACCCTGTCTGGATCTGGGCTCTGTCTTTTTTACACTGATTACGGCTAGTTTCCCCACAAATTTTTCCTTATTTTTAATTATAGGTAGTTGCCCCTCTAAACACAAGCGTGTTGAACAACATCATTCCTGGATAGTTTCACCCAATCCTAGTCATTACTTGTATGGATTGATAGTAATATTGATTGTTCGACTAGCAAGGTGAGTGCCCAGGCCTTAAAAGCCACCTGGAAGTTTGTATAGAAGTTGCACGTTGCTATTTGGCGCGGTTCCTGTTGCACTGCTCCAATTAACGTCTACGTTAAATACAAACCTAGCGGGGTCATAATTAACTCTTACGGCATAGTCTTCACCTTGGTACTTTGTACAAGTAGTTACGGTAGAAGGTATTGGTAGAGTAGTGTCAGACAAAGTGGTCGCATCCAAACAAAAAACCCCGCTCGCCGGATTCTGCAATGCAGCCAGAAGTACTGGGTTGGTTTCGTAAGCATTTTTAATGACTTCTACCTGGTTTTGGGCAATAGACAGCGCCTGGTTACGCTGTGTGGACGCTACGCCGGTGCGTAGGCTACGAGACGAAGTAGCAAAAGTAGCGCCAAGTACAATAGCAAGAATTGACATGCTAATCATCACTTCAACTATTGTGTCCCCTCTGGTATTGCCAGGCTTTAACGTACTTATCCACTCTTTGATACTCAACATGACGCTACACTCTTAATTTCTGTAGCTACACCACCATCTGAGACGGTTACGACTATTGTTTGACGCAGAACCCCACCAGACTCACCAAAACAGACGTCCCATGACGTGACTGGTGTAATTGCACCGCAACCACCGGTGAAGGAATTTCTAACACATGCTGCAATATTCGCCTCAGTGTTGGTTTGTGCTACACCTACAAACCGGCCAGATTCAGGAGTAGAATACACCCCGAGTGATTCGCGCGTGTTACCAGAGGACCTAACAGATAGTAGATCAGCTCGTTCGCTAAAATTATATTGGTCGGTTAGTATAGTTGCTACAGCCGGTCTTAAGTTAGTGGTACTAGTCACAACCTGTCCAGTGTTGCCGACCGTTCTGTTGCCAAGAACCGTGTATATCTTTATGTAGGGCCTAGAGGTATCGCCAGGAAAGACTTGAAGCGCCCTGCCAAGGACAATACAGTCATCGTTGATGCCGCTACCGGGTGCAACGCTCGTTAACACTGGGTAACCAGTCCCGTCTAACGTGCAGCTGTAGTTATCTGAGTCGTTAAAATTACCCGACTTAATGCTCGAAGACACCCCCTGAATTTTAGAACTTACATCTTGCACTGTTTGAAAAAACCCCGTTTTACTAGTTCTACCTCTTGTCGCAGTGACTGCGCTCACAAAAATTGCGCTACTTACCGCCAGAACGATAATTACCTCTACAATAGTGTAGCCCGCTCTGGCCTTTATCATGAGCTGATTATAGCATAAGCGTACTCGAGTAATAACTCAAGTAGTCATCAGTAACCAGTAGTCAGGAGGCAGTGTCAGTAGGTAGGAGTTAGTTTGTAGACTGGAGCGATTTGATAAAGCCTGTTAACAGTTTTGAAATTTCCTTTGCCAAGCCTAGCAGGTGCTGTTGTTTTTCCGCATCTATATAACCCAGTTCTGGTGCGATTATTAGCATCGAACGTACTTCTGCGGCAGAACCTCGTGCAATGGTCAAAAATTGCTTTAATTCTCTATTTGTACCCCTGTCAAAACCTTCTGCGATATTATTCATTATTGAGAGCGAGGCTCTAAAAAGTTGATCTTTGTACGCGTAATTGGTGATGTGACGAAACGATTTATCTATTTCTAACGTTAATTCTCTGGACTTCCGCCAGGCTATCACGTCCTCGAACGTATGAATACTCATTCAACTAACATACCAAAGAATTTACGGATAGACACAAGCGCCGTACTGGTTACTGGTTACTGGTTACTGGTTACTGGTTACTGGTTACTGGTTACTAAATTTTCTTACAGAAAATTTCTGTACCAATCAATCAATTCCCTACCAAACAACAGCACCAGGAATGTCCCTAGAATTAGGAACGGTCCAAACGGAATTTTGCTAGCCATTTTTTGTTTGCCTGCTGCCATAAGTGGCAAACTGTACAAAGTACCCAGTACTGATGCAGTAAATATCATCAAAAAGGCCAAATCAGGACTAGCTAGCAATACTCCTAGCACAACACCTAGCCTTACATCTCCATAGCCTATCCATTTACCCTTTGAAATGTGGAATAATAGCCAAAATACACCAGAGGCAACTAATATGCTCAAGGCTAAAAGCCAAAAGCTATTAGCCGGATCTGCTGCGTAGAAAATTATATAGCTCGCCTGCCCAGCCGTAGCCACCACCAGAGTCGGATAAAGTATCCTGTTGGGGAGCAACATCCACTTAATGTCGTAAACGGCCAAGGCCATCAGACCAACACTTGCAATCAACCAGCTGCCAAAAAGCAGCCCCTGACCACCTGAGGGCTCTAACGGCCAAAAATGATAAGAGACTACAAATACAACCGCCATAGCTAGCTCAACTACGGGGTATTGCACAGAAATCGGTTTCTTACAGTAGCGACACTTCCCTCTTAAAAACAACCAGGAAATCACCGGAATAAGATCCTTTGGTGCTAGTTCGTACTTGCAATTGGGGCACATGCTTCGGCCTCTGAGTACGGAGTACTCAGTACTGAGCACTGAGTGTGGAGTATTCGGTTTTTTCTTAGCTTTGGACTTTAGACTTTGGACTTTAGACTGCTGGCGAACACGCCAGACCAGCGCATTTACAAAACTCCCCAAGCAAAGTCCAAAAATAACTAGAAATAATACCATCCCACTTATGCTAGCACGTGATAACCTAGCGTAATAGAAAAACGGGTCATTTTACTGACCCGTTTTTCTTAGTCTTTTATCTTTTTGCTTTTAACTAGCTACCCACGCACCTTGGGGCTGTTCCT
Source organism: Candidatus Saccharimonadota bacterium (assembly GCA_043731125.1). Classification (GTDB taxonomy): domain Bacteria; phylum Patescibacteriota; class Saccharimonadia; order Saccharimonadales; family UBA10212; genus JAYTJL01. Next base: position 3,361 of record JAYTJL010000068.1, on the reverse strand, counting down.
GTACCAGTCTCAATCAAATACACAAGCGTAAATGAGCTTGTCCCACCACCAGCTGCTGATGCTGTACCGGCTGGATTACACTTGGTGTTAAAAGCTAATAGTGCTTGTGTCACCGAAGCAGCACCAATGGTGGTTATTTGTTGGTTGTTAGCTACCGTAATGTAGGTGTTAAGTTGCGCCGCACCGAAGTTGTTGCAGGATGCTACAACGCTGTTGTTGTTGGCCAGACATTCGTCAATAGCACCTGTCATTCTTGTAATGTCACTTGTCCGCTGAGTGTTGCGTGAGTTACGCTGAAGTGCCGGGATTGCCAAGAATACAATTACCATGATGATGCCTGCAATGGCTAGCACTATCATCACTTCTATGATGGTGAAAGCATTGTTTCCCTGGCGGTGTGCCTGGTGTAGCTTCTTAATTTGCTGTTTCATTTTTATCTATGCCCCCTAGATTGTCTATTTAATTAATTGCACTTATGTTTATATATTAGCGCACGGAATGTAAAAAGCAAGTATTTATACTCCTAACCTGAACCCGTAAAGCTACTATTGCCAGCAAGACTATATATAGGCAGTAGCACGGCAATCACAATTACAAGCGCTACAACCCCTACAACTATCATCATGAGAGGCTCTATTACTGTTGAGATAGTTTTAATTTGATTGTCTACCTCTTTTTCGTAATAGTCAGATAGTTTTTCCAGCATACTTTGGAGTTGGCCAGACTGCTCTCCTATTCTTATCATATCTGGTACAAGGTCTAGAAAATTAGGGTCTCCAGCGAGACTATCAGACAGGCTCTTGCCTCCTTTAACACTTTCTGTTGCTTTCAGAATTGACTTTGCCACATGTACATTGCCTATTGCTTCTGCTGTTGTGGTAAGCATTTTTATCATTGGTACTCCACTACCCACCAGTGTTGCTGCTGTGCGGGCAAATCTAGCCATGTATAGTTTTCTAAAAAGTGGTCCAATTGGCCAAGCATTAAGTTTTGCTTTGTCCACAAAATCCTTACCTGCTATTGTCCCGACCCATTTAAACCCACCAAACGAAGCAGCTGCAATAATTATTAGCAGTACCCACCAGTAGTTGGTCATGAGTCCGGATGCAGCCAACAATACGCGAGTAAATAGCGGCAGCTGTGTGCCAGGCAACCCCTCATAAAGTGTTTGCACCTGAGGCAATACCGTTGTAAGCATGAAAATGACTATTCCAAAAAGAACCAAGAGCACTATTAACGGATACATCATGGCTCCACGTACCTTAGAAATTATGTCGTGGTCTTTTTCTTGCTGGTTGGCCAGCCTTTCAAGGGATTTGTCTAAGGTGCCCGACGCTTCTCCGGCGGCAACAAGACTAACAAAAACATCGTTAAATACCTTAGGATGCCTAGAAAACGCATCAGATAGGCTAGACCCCGCCTCCACGTCTGCAATTACGTTTTCTATGACAGACGCTAACTTTTTATTTTTTATCTGTTTTAAAACAGACCGAAGACTCTGAACCAAAGGCAGACCGGCATTTATAAGTGTAGAAAGTTGGCGACTAAAAATTATCTTTTGTTTGACGGAAATTTTGTGCCTCAAAGAAAATCCACTATGGTCTTCGAGGGTAATCTTGAGTGGTGTCATACCCCTGTCAGTAAGGAGTTTTACGGCAGTCTTTTCGTCCTGCGCCTGGACTTCTGCTTTGACTTTCTTACCGCCAGAAGCCTCTAGGGCAGTGTACTTATACGTCTGCATCAGGCGCGACCTCCGGTCGCTTTAGTAGTCAGTAGCCAGTAATCTGTACTCTGTGATGTGTAGTCAAAGTATATGTCTGGTCTCATTGATAGCCAACTGATGACTGATGACTGATGACTGATGACTAAAAAAATGTTTTGCATTTTTTTAGGCTCCTCTCATGAGCCGCTCCAGCTCCTCTAAATCAACCGCGTAGTTACGAGCCTCGTCATAACTAACAACACCCGAATGGACTAAGTTGACCAAAGTCTTGTCCATACTTTGCATACCATATTCGGCACCTGTCTGGATAACTGCTTCTAATTGATAGTTTTTGCCTTCTCTGATGATGTTACGAACAGCTGGGGTAGCGATTAGTATTTCTGCTGCTGGCACACGACCCCCACCAAGAGCTGGAATAAGCCGCTGCGAACATACGGCCATTAGGATATTGCCAAGCTGAGAACGCACCTGTGGCTGTTGATGGGGTGGAAAAACATCAATCATTCGGTCAATCGACTGACTGGCACTATTGGTGTGGAGAGTTGCAAAAACCAAATGTCCTGTTTCGGCTATGGTAATAGCGGCTGCAATTGTCTCAAGGTCTCGCATTTCTCCTATGAGGACCACATCTGGGTCTTCACGGAGAGAAGAACGCAATGCCGCCGAAAAACTATAAGTGTCGTAGTGCACTTCTCTTTGGGCAATTAAAGAGCGTTTAGACTCATGTGTGTACTCTATGGGGTCTTCTACGGTAATGATGTGCATGGCCTTTTCGGCGTTTATCTTGCCTATCAAAGCCGCCAACGTAGTTGACTTGCCAGACCCGGTCGGCCCTGTAATTAATACCAAACCCCTTGGGTATTCGGTGAATTTATTAATGACATTTGGAAGTCCCAACTCCTCAACCGGCCTAATTTCTTTAGGTATAAGTCGCATGGCAGCTGCTAGGTTGCCTCTTTCGTGGAATGCATTCACACGGAATCGACCTAAATCACCAAAGGCAAAGCTAAAGTCAAATTCTTTATCTCGGAGCAAAATTTGTTTTTGGTCTTCGTCTAAAATTGTAAAAACCAGTCTTTCAACTGCCTCTTCACTCAGTTGCTCAGTGCCCGCAATGGCAACCAACGAACCATCAATTCTCAGCATAGGCTGCAATCCTGTCTGCAGGTGCAGGTCAGACGCCTTGCGTTTGACCACCTCTTCTAGAAGTAGCTCTATTTTTGGTTCTTGTTGCATTAAAAATTACCTCTAGTAATTTTAGTCATCAGTAACCAGTCGTCAGTAACCAGTAGATAGCAGATAGTAGTTGGCATAACTACTGATGACTGATGACCCTGCCTGCCGGCAGGCAGGCTGATGACTGATGGCTTTTTATTCATTTCCCACATTTTATAATTCCTTCATTCTATATACTCATCAGGCCTCATCAGCGGCAACTCTGTTAACTTCTGCGAGGGTAGTTATGCCGGCCAAAGATTTCAAATAGCCATCCTGACGCATTGTAACCATTCCTTGGGCTTGAGCGGCTTTTGATATAGCTCCACTGGTTGAGTGTTTGATTATTAAGTCCTGGATCTGTTCGGTTACTTCAAAAACTTCATACAAACCCATTCGTCCCTTATAACCAGAGGGTGCATC
>JAYTJL010000067.1:0-3780 GCA_043731125.1 Candidatus Saccharimonadota bacterium | reverse complement strand
ACGCTATGCACCTGGTTATGGCTCAACGCCTAGTCCGAAGACTCGACGATAGTCTCAAAAAGCCATACCAGCCGGACGCTGCTTTGGTATTGCAGCTACAAAAAGCAATTGACAGCTTTCCTCCCAACATTCCCAAGCCAGATCTTTCCCAGGTGACTCTTTATCAACCCGGATCATCAGCGGAAAACCCATTTGGTTACACAGGTCAAGTTGCACTACGTGAACAATTTGTTATGACTCCCGGTGTGCGTGCCATGTTGCGCTTGCCAGTTGAGCAAATTAGCACCGATGGCTTGCAGGCTAAGGCCGTAGAAGAAGGTATGCGTACCATGTTGCATGACGGTGTGCTCAAAGCAATCGCAGGACAAACCACAATCGAAGAGGTCTACCGCGTTGTTGGTGTTCAGACAGGATAATTATATTTGCAAGATTAGCCTTGATTTTTAAGGTGTTATGGGGTAAAATTTACCGGATATGGAAAGTGTTTTACAACAAGTCTCTGCAGCACACAAAAAGAAAGCCGTCGTGGATGTACGTAGCGGCGACACCGTTCGTGTGCACCAAAAAATTCGCGAAGGCGGCAAGGAAAGAATTCAGGTTTTTGAAGGATTGGTTATTAAGGCCAGCCGCAAAGACAGTCTCACCAGTACTTTTGCTGTAAGGCGAATTGCCAGTGGTATTGGCGTTGAAAAGAGCTTTTTAATTCACTCGCCCAACGTAGTCAAAATAGAGATTGTTAAACGTAGCAAAGTACGCCGCAACTACCTAACCTACATGCGCGCCCTTACCGGTAAGAGTACACGCCTGGCTGGAGTTGATTTTGATAAAGACGCAGTTAACACAGTTGACGACGGCAAAGCTGAAGCAGAAGAGGCTAAGATTGCAGAAGCTCAAGAAGCAGAACATGCAGAAGCCGATGCAAAAAAGGCCGCAGATGTCGCCGAACAAGAAGCCAAGGTTGAAGCAGTACTCGCAGCCCGCGACGTAGATGCACCCGCAGAAGTTCAAAAGACCGAATAATACTTATCCTGTACTCATAGCCCTTGCCCCTGTATCCTGATACTCATGAATATCAGGCTATTACTATGATTGGCATTGATGAGGTTGGAAGGGGCGCATGGGCTGGCCCATTATTGGTTGTAGCCGCACGTCAACTGGCGGAATTGCCAAACGGTTTAACTGACTCCAAGCAGACGACAAAGAAGCAACGTGAAAAAATGTTTTCTTGTCTAAGTTTAACTTGCGAGATAGGTGAGGGGTGGGTGACAGCCAATGAAATTGACCACCACGGCCTAGCTGAAGCAATGCGACTGGGTGTGGCAAGGGCGCTTGGAAAACTCAATATTTTACCACTCGAAGAAATTATTATGGACGGCACTGTCGACTACCTCCCCGATTTTGTGAAAGGACAGTCCTCTCACACTTTGGAGGCAAAGGCGGATGCAAAATATCCGATAGTTTCAGCTGCTAGTGTTACCGCCAAAGTGCTTAGAGATAGGTTTATGACAAGGCTCGGCATTAAGCACCCAGGCTATGGGTTTGAAAAACACGTTGGCTATGGGACGCCTGCGCATAGACTCGCACTACAGACCCATGGTGCAGTTAGAGACGTACACCGCTTTAGCTTTGCTCCAGTTAAGGCGGCTCTGTAATGAAGACAACAACTCTTGGCAACCAAGCAGAACAGACGGTAGCCGAAGAGCTGAACAGGCAGGGGTACAAAATTCTAGACCGTAATTGGAAGACTAAAGTCTGTGAGATCGATATTGTAGCCAGCAAAGAAAAGGTAGTATATTTTGTTGAGGTGAAATTCCGAAGTGGCCAAGCTCAGGGAAGTGGACTGGAATATATAGGCCCGCAAAAACTTCGTCGCATGCATTTTGCCGCCGAAGTCTGGGTACAGGCGCACAAGTACGACGGCGACTACTCCTTACTGGCAGCATCGGTCATGTGCGATGGGTTGAACTTTATTGTTGAGGATGTACTAGAGGTTGAACTCTAAGTTGTCGTAGGTCGCATGCCATGTCGACTGCGTCCTGTAGTCCTATTCTCAGTTTTTCGTTGATCTCATTCCTGGCATGCTTAGGGTGCTGACCAACAATATCGGCGTGAATAGGCTCACCTACCACCGCCTGTAAACTATAAAGCGGGTTAAGATGTTCCGCAGTCATTCCGACTGGTAGGACGGGTGCGTCTATGCCTTCAAGTGCGCTATCAACGGCGATTTTTGATATACCGCCAAATATTTCACCGATATTGTTGCCTTTGTTTTTTGATGTACCTTCGCCGTACATTCCAAGTACCCTACCTTCACTTATTATCTTCTTCCCTTGGTCTAGCGTTTCAATTAATGCAGCTCTGTTTTTAGCAGACCTATCGACTGGAAACGCACCCAGTTTGGTCATAAAATTTGTAAGTCCAGTGCGGGTGTATATAGGTTTTTCCCAAATCTCTTTCTTTGCCATAAAGTAGACGGCTCTATCAGGAACAACTCCGCTAATAAAAGGGTCAAGCATAGACCTATGATTCGGTGCAAGAATATAGGGACCTGCGCCTGGTAAGTTGTTGGCGTTGGTGATAGTAAAGCCAAATACCGTTCGGGCAATGCTACGAATCGAACGATGAGTCCTGGCGTATAACACTGGGTCCAAAGCTTCAGAAAAGCCTGGATGGTATTCGTAAGACATTGATTCTTTATAACACCAGCCTCAAGTAATATCAAACGGTTATACTTGTTATTTTGCACAAACCCAAGTAGAATTAAGGTTAGTAAGTCCGGCCGCGTTGGTCGGATTTTGTCGTTTAATAAAGTATGAAACGACACCCTGAGCGAAGTCGAAGGGTATAGATTTATAAATAGATCATTCATTGAGCGTTGTTCATTGAACATTGATCATTATTTTCGACTGAAAGGAGAAAATACCCATGGAAATGGATTTCAAACAACTAGCTGCGGCAATAAAAATAATTTCTGAGGAAAAGAATTTGCCAGAAGAACTTGTAACTGAGGTAGTTGAGCAGGCGCTGGCAGCAGCCTATCGTCGAGACTACGGAGACAGAGAACAAGAAGTGCGAGTGAGTATGAACCTCAACACCGGTGAGGTTACGGCATTTGTTACCAAAGATATCGTAGAAACACTTGAGGATGATCGCTCACAGATTTCCCTGGCAAATGCCCAGGTAATGCGCAAAAACGCTAAAGTCGGTGAGACAGTAGAGATAGTACAAAAAGTGGAAGACTTTGGACGTGTAGCCGCGCAGACAGCTAAGCAAGTAATATTGCAGAGACTGCGTGAAGCTGAACGGGAAATTGTTCTATCAGAATTCGAAGATAAAATTGGTACTGTTGTAAATGGCGTTATTAGCCGGGTTGAAGGCCGAGTTGTACGAGTAGAACTTGGTAAGGCTCAAGGTTTGATGCCAATGAGCGAGCAAATTCAGGGCGCCTCCTCTGAAAGCACGGAGTCGATGACGACGAAGTCGCCCTGGTTGGGCGAGATGTGCTGCAGCGGGATGAAGCTGCCCGAATCCCATTTCTCCCGGTTCTGGTCGTGCAGCACTGCGTGGCGGTGGAAAAACGTGCCGCGGCCGCAGTCCTGGCCGGAAATGCGCACCGCGAAGCCGTCCTTGAGGAGCGAAGCGTAGGCGAGGTTCTCCGCCATGCCCCAGTCCACCGGCAGTTTGCCCTGGCCCATCAGGCGGCGGTCAGCGATGATTTTCTCCACGCGCGGGTGCAGCTTGAAATTCGGCGGGATCGTGGTGAGCCGCTCCGCGAGCATC
>JAYTJL010000066.1:0-7751 GCA_043731125.1 Candidatus Saccharimonadota bacterium | reverse complement strand
GTCATTGGTAGCACAGTTAGGCCTTATAAATATTACCGAACCGGACAAGTCTCTAACAATGCGTATTCTAGAAGACACAGCCCTGACACTAGAGGCCAAAAACGCCATTGTAGTAAGTTATTCAGCGTTGAGGGAAGCCTATAAGTTAAGTGGTCAATACAATCAAGACATTGCCTATCCAGGTAGAGCAATAACTCTGCTAGAACAGTCCTTGCCGTATGTAAACAACAAATTGCTAGATGATACCTCAGTCCAAGCAGCTATCGAAAAAACAAAAGGCGTGAAAGTAGCCAAGGCTGGAGCGGCTGAGACAGACGTACTTTTGCACCTTGAAGACAAAATTCACGAACGCATGATCAACCAAGTTGAAGCAGTCAATGTAATAGCTGCTGCGTTGCGACGGGGGCGAGCCGGTGTAGCCAACCCGCGACGCCCTACCGGAAGCTTTTTGTTCCTAGGACCAACTGGAGTCGGAAAAACAGAGCTTGCTAAATCGCTGGCAGCCACCTATTTTGGCGACGAACAACAGATGATAAGGCTGGATATGAGTGAATACCAACAACCCACTGATGTAGCTAGACTCTTGGACGCTGGCAGTTCTGTGGCCAAGAGCTTGATACTATCTATCCGGGAACAGCCGTTTTCTGTGGTGCTGCTAGACGAAATTGAAAAAGCCCACCCCAACATTCTCAACCTGTTTCTGCAACTTTTAGACGAAGGCCAGCTAAGCGACGCTTCAGGCAAGGCAACATCGTTTAGAAACGCCATAATTATTTGTACCTCCAATGCTGGCGCCAACGACATTATTACCAAGATAAGTGCCGGTGAGAGCCTAGCAAACTTTGAAAGGCCTTTAATCGACAAACTTATTTCTGTAGGGCAGTTCAAACCAGAGCTCATTAATAGGTTTGATGAAATCGTGCTGTTCAGACCACTGAACCAACAAGAACTTGGCCAAGTAGCACAACTCATGATAGCCAGCGTAAATCAGACTCTGGCTGACCAAAATGTCTCTGTAAGGCTGACTGATGCCGCGTTAGCGCAAATTGTTACGCAAGGCTACGATCCAGAATTTGGTGCACGGCCAATGCGACGGGTTGTTCAAAAATCAGTTGAAAATGCAGTGGCAAACAAAATTTTGGGTGGGCAGGCCGAGCCAGGTACTGAAATTGTGTTAGATGTTAGTGATTTATCTTGATAAGTCAGTTAGGATATAAATATGTCTGACCTAGTTCCTCCAGGTAGTCCATCTACGCTACTTGCAGTGATTGGCATAACAGGAGATTTGTCTCATCGCTATTTACTGCCAGCGCTGGCCGAGGTGCGGAATAATGGCCACCTACCAGCTGATTTTCATCTTTTGGGTCTTTCCAGGCGCAATGTTGGCTCAGCCGAAGTATTAACCACCGATGAGCTTAAATCATCAGGCCTAGCAGACGTTCTAGATATATACCAAATAGATCTTGATAATGCAGATGCCTACAACGGATTAGCAGAAAAAGTAAAACAATATAATGCGGAACAAATAATATTCTACTTTGCAGTGCCACCCAATGCGGTCGACGGGATAGTAAATAATCTAGGCAAAGTTGGTCTTAATTCTGACAACGTGAAACTGCTACTGGAAAAACCGTTCGGAAAGGATTTACAAACAGCCAAAGAGATAATAAGCAACATCCAGAATTTCTACAGCGAAGAACAAGTCTATAGAATTGACCATTATCTGGCGAAAGAGATGTCCCAAAATGTATCGGTCTTTCTGGGTGGAAACGCACTGTTTAGACACTCTTGGAACAAGGATTATATTGAACGAATAGAAGTTAACGTAGAGCAGGATGCTGGCATTGAGGGGAGGGCAAAGTTTTATGAACAAACAGGTGCTCTGCGAGACATTGTTCAAAGCCATGCCCTACAACTTGTGGCGCTGACAATAGCAGAACCATGTAGCAGTGTATTTGAATTTACACAGCTACCCGGAAGACGACTGCAAGCATTGCGATCCCTTCGACTAGCTCACAACCAAGAAGGGAAAGTAGCGGGACAAAGAGCGCAGTATCAGGGGTACAAACAAGAAGTTGGAAATGAGCAGAGCAATACTGAGACATTTGTCAGGCTAGAACTATATAGTGAATTAGAAAAATGGCAGGGAGTACCGATTAGCATTGTGACTGGTAAGGCGTTAAAAGAGCGTAAAACGGAAGTAAGAGTTCAATTTAGAAAAACTGAAGCATCAGAGACCAACCAACTAGTGCTAAGAATACAACCAAACGAGGGCATAGAAATCGATTTGTGGGTTAAAGAACCAGGCTATGAGCGCAAACTAAAAAAAGTTTCTCTCAGCTTTGATTATGACAAGAATTTTGGTCGGATACCCAATGCTTACGAGCAAGTCTTAGTTGAAGCTCTGCGTTCGTCAAAACACCTTTTTCCATCAAGCGATGAAGTATTAGCTAGCTGGGAGTTGCTACAGCCGCTTCAAGACCAATGGCAAGATTCCCAGCAACCTCCAACAATATATCCTCAGGGCTCAGACCCGAGTCAAATCGGTTAAATAACTTATTTTTCTAAGTCCGGCTCTGTAAACCAGCCCCCGCAGTGTCTTCTTGGTGTTGTAAGGAAAAAAGCGGAGTAGCGCTTGGTGAGCACGAGGTGTAGAATTTAATATTATCCGAGGAAAAGGGAGTGAAATGAAGATAGTCAATTTTTTAAAGAAACGTACCAGGATAGAAGTAGGTACCTTGCCAGTAATTGTGGCTAGTCTATTACTGATTGGGACTACTGGAATGACACTGGTATTTCTGTCCTCATCGGGGGCCAATAAACCCAACGAGGGCACTACCGATAGTAATGTCTCACAGGGAAAGACGTTAGACGCTAATATCAGAGCCAAAGCATCCAACCCTTCTACACACCTTATATCAACTGGTGAAACTTCGGCTGTCGAAACATCAACCTCGTCTGTGTTAGGGGATACAACCCCAGCGTCTTCAACCACCCCACTACCCGAGCCAACTCCGCCACCCTACGATGATCCTGTTCTTGTAGACCCTCCTCTTACTTGTAAATACCCCAAAGAGGGTACGCCGCCATTATGCTACTGGCAACCTTGTGACCCATGCCGGGATAGCAACATTCTTTGTCCACTTAACTCCAACAGCGTTCGATACCCCTGCGCTGTTTGTAGTAGCAACCCCGAACCTTTATTCTATTGCCCCCAGTTAGATAGAGCCGAGCTAAGCATAAGCTATTGACAAAAGTAATATGATCTGTTAAAATACTCTCTGAACAGTATCGAGTAGACGACTCTTCGATCTGTTGGTAAGACTTCCGCTAGGGGTGGAACCGACATTCTGTTCCCCAATTCGGAAGGAGGAGGCCACGTGACACGCCTTCTTGCATTAACCGCCCTTGTGGCGGTGTTTGTTTCTCTCGTAACTACCACTCCGGTGGTTGCATCTAGCATCAACCAGTATCGGCAGACCTGCCAGGTTTTCCGAGTAGTTGAAGAAGATAGTTCGGCAGTGTTTCACTCGCTTCTTCTCAGACTGCGTATGCAGGTGTCCTGGTGCTGGAATGGCGAGACTGTCAAAGTGAGTGTGACATGTAAAGTCGAGAAGCTCGACCGCATGACTATCACCATCGACAGCTGTCAGGCCCAAAGCAATTCTGCGGCCTGGCGAGGTAAACAGCGCGGTGCGTATTACGCCCAAGCAACTGTAAACTACTCGAACTGTGTTCTGAAGTTCGGGTGTTGGGCGAGCGCACAAATGGACATCGAGCGGTGGTTGTATGCCGACGGTTCCATTACTAAGACACCTCGAGGGGAGGTGCACATCAATGTCTAACGCTAAGGCGTTCTTCATTGGGCTGGGCTTGATCGTAGTTATCGGCTTCGTGCTGAACGCGGTCGCAGCTGCCTTGCAATCCCTCGGGCTGTAAGTCGAACCCAAACAGGGGCCCCAGTAATGGGGCCCCTTTCAACTTTTTTGATAGAATAGTGCTAGTGTCTAAGACAAAAAAACACTTTGGTATAAAACATTATAATTTCGCGATTGCAGCTACCGTGGCTATTTTTGGCGGGGCAGTATTTTTCAACGGTTTCGCAGCCTTGTTACCTTTGACGGCCCTGGTTCTTATTGAAATCGTATTTAGTTTCGAAAATGCAGTAATTAATTCGCAAGTGTTGTCTACTATGCGCCGGGTGTGGCGAATCATATTCTTAACGGTTGGAATCTTCTTTGCCGTATTTGTAGTTAGAGCAGTCCTGCCGCTGGTGTTGGTATCGAGCTCCACAGATAGCACAGTTATTGAAGTCTGGAACTTAGCGCTTCATCATCCAGAGGAATATGCTCTGCGGCTAGAATCAGCCTACCCAGTAATTGCGGCATTCGGTGGAGTATTTCTGTTAATGGTTGGCTTGCGATTTTTTGGAGAAAAACGCAAGGTCCGTTGGTTAGATGGTCTAGAAGCACCACTGGGTGAATTCAATCAACCATGGTGGGTATCAATAGTCGGAGCAATTATTGCAACGTCGGCTATATACACCATCCTAGCTCCGGGGGATGCCAAAGTTGCTTTAGCTGGGGCATTTGGTGCCGTGGCATTTCTCACCATTAAACTCATTTCCAAGTTACTTATAGGGCATGAAACCAAAAAAACTCACGGTAGTCACAGACATGGGTTTACTCAGCTGATGTATTTGGAGCTTTTGGACGCTAGTTTTAGTTTTGACAGTGTTATTGCTGCCTTCGCCATCACGAAAAACGTAATATTAATTACGGCAGGACTTGGTATTGGCGCTGTATTTGTACGGTCTATGACACTTCACCTTCTTGATAACGGCACATTGCGCCACTATCGCTACTTAGTGCACGGTGCCCACTACGCTATCTTAGTGCTTTCGTTGATGCTTTTGGTGGGAATTCGCTATCATATACCTGAGGTAGTAGCTGGCGTGGCAGGAATACTGATATTGTTGCTAGCCTTTCATAGCTCGAGGCGGTATAACGTTTTGTATGGAATATAACCAGAATTCATTGCAAATCTAACAACTATAGGCCAAAGGGGTGGAATAGTTGAGTTGTCCACAGAATTCAAACTCAAGCTTCTTATATAATAAGCATTAGCAATTGCCAAAAAATAGTGGTCGGACTATAGTTTTAGACAGTTCATCGTGAGGTGAATTAGCAAAGAAGCCCTTCGGGGCGCTCGATGCGAGCAAAGAAGAGCTCATTTTCGGATGAGTTCTTTTTTGTTACCTGTTATTTTATGAAGTATGTAATTTTCACAGTGTAGCTAACTTCGTTCTCGCCGGGCTGGACAGTAAGAGAGGTGCTTATGTCGGGGGCTTTGGCTTCAAGAGTTTGAGCGCCACTGCATATACCGTAGGGACCGCAACCACCACCAAAACCACCTGTATCTTCAACTGTTTTCACCTGAGCAATCTTAAAGCCAAGGTTGGTGGCTGATTTGTCTGCTTTTTTGCGGGCATCTTTGGTGGCTTCGTCGCGGGCTTGGTCTTCCAGGGTTTTTTGTTTGGTCTTAGAAAAAGTAGAACTAGGAGTGACGGCACCTTCCGGAGAGGTTGTTACCAAGTAGTCTTGTACTTTTTGAGCTAAGTCTTTGGTTCCCGTAGTGGCTGTAATGGACAAAGTGTATATGTTTTCATTGGTAGTGCTGTCGAAGTAGAAATTATTGCTGTACCCAGAGGCGTCTGATTTAATTTTTTTATCTTCAACGCCTAATTCTTTTAGTTTTTTGACCACTTCGTCACTCTTGGTTGTTAGTTGGTCAATGAGGGCTGTTTTGTCGTCACCTTTGAATTGATAAGTTGGATAGAAAACAAATTCGTCCGGCTCTCCCTTAACTGTTGCCTCACCAGTGACCGACACGATTCGGCTATTAGCAGCAACACGTGTCTCCCAGGGCTTCCAAAGTACTATCATTACGGCTATGGCAATAGCCATCAGCCCGACCAATATCCAAGGAACGAATTTCATAAGTCCAGATTTTTGTGGCGATGTTGGTGTAACAATATTTGGGTCCATTACGTAACTCCTTCTTTCTCCTAAATTTTCTCTGAAAAACCACAAGAAGTAAAGCAAATTCACTGCTGGCAAGATATAATCTATACGTAGAACCCAGCAGCGAGGAGGGTGTCGCGGATATTCATGAAGTCTCAATTGTGATCTCCGCATTCCCCGCCTGTAGCACCCCTAAGCGCTTTGGTGGTACAGTTATTATAAGATGCGATGGTTGCTGAGGTTTGTCACGCCTAACCTACTACTAATATTTTTGGTTAGTAGTCTGATTGGTGCGGGAGATGCTAGCGCCCAAGACACTCAGAATTTTCGGTTTAGTTCTTTCAGTGCTGATTATTACCTGGGACAAACCCAGGACAAAACAGCGACACTTAAAGTCGTCGAGACATTAGTGGCTGAATTTCCAGACTATGACCAAAACCATGGTATTTTGCGAGCGATTCCAGAAAAGTATGAAGGCCACACCGTGAGTCTTGAGGTGGAGTCAGTTGTTAGTGGTTCTGGTGGGCAGCGGAATTACACTAGCACCACAGAAAATGACAACCTAGTACTAAAAATTGGCGACTCCAATACTTTTGTACAAGGGCAGCAGACTTACATAATTACTTACACCATGCGCAACGTTGCATTGTTTCAATCAGGCCATGATGAGTTTTATTGGGACGTTAATGGTGACCAGTGGCAACAGACTTTTGACAGTGTGAGCGCAAGGGTTCATATCCCGGGTGAGCTTTCGAGCAGCTTACAAGATAGGCAGGTTTGCTTTGCTGGCTACAGTGGTCAAGCTGCTAGCGTCCCATGTACCATCGAACGCAGGGGAACCAATAATGGCAAAACGGTAATTGATGTGAACACAAAAGAGGCGCTGACAGCTGGTCAAACTCTGACTTTCGCTCTTGCTTTTGATGAGGGTACTTTCCAGCCCGGGCCGGAGATCGCCAAAGAAGAACTACTTCGTAAAATTGGCATTGGCATAGCCGCGGGCGGTGTACTCGTTCCTCCGCTGGTGGCTTTTGGACTCATGTATCGCCGATGGCGACGGTTTGGTGACGATCCCAAGGGTAGGGGTGTAATAATTCCTGAGTATGAACCGCCCAAGGGCTTCAATGTTGTCACCAGCGATTTTATGTTGCATCTATCAGTGGGTACCCGAACATTTAGTGCTGGGTTGTTGCAGTTGGCAGTATCTAGGTACGTAAGAATAAGCGAAATTCTGGTAAAGAAAAAATTACGCAAAGACACAACTGATTATGAGCTTGAAATTATAAAACCGTTGACGGGTGTGGATAAAGAATTGGTTAGTATTGCCAAGGCAATTTTACCTGGCTTGGAAGTTGGTAACAAAATTAAGATAAGCGATATTAGCGGCTCGGTTTCCACCAGAACCGACATAGCCAAAGCAGTCTCTAGCCTAAGTGATAGTTTGGCAGGTAGCCTTGCCAAGGCAGGGTATTTTGTTAAAAATCCTAAAGCTGCAAAGAACAGTTACCAGCTTTGGTCGATTGCGCCTTTTATAGTCGGCGGTGTTGTAATATTCATTGTCAGTCAGTTGTATCTGCCAATGATTGGTGCTGGCATTGGTAGTATCTTGGCGGGTGTTGTTATGATAGTTTTTGCTGCAATCATGCCGGCAAAAACACTCAAAGGAGTCGAGGCCTATGATGCACTACTAGGGCTAAAGGACTATATAAACTTGGCGGAAAAAGATCG
>JAYTJL010000065.1:0-4695 GCA_043731125.1 Candidatus Saccharimonadota bacterium | reverse complement strand
AGACATTATGCAATGCGTACCACGAAGAATGGTGGTTCATTAATTGAACGCCACCCTGAACAATGCCGACAGTTTTATCATGAAATGCCGCATCAACGTGCACGAGAAGGTCGGGGTGAACGCTATCCTCGGCATCAATGACACCTACTACTGTGTAGTCTTTGCTTTTAATTATGTTAAAAACATAGTTCATCTGTTTTGGTTTACTAGGTTTGACATTCGGCAGAAGCGGAAACTCCACTACACTGACTTTTGAGTTCTGTCTGGCAACCGAATGGGCGACATCCAACGTGTCAATGTCGTCACTACAAACTACGGCGATGATATCAACATTTGGGTGACTTTGTTCGGCCAGCTGTAACAACGTATCACCTAGAACCGCCGATTCGTGTCGTGCAGGGACGATTAGACAAAATCTCTCACTTTTTTCATCACGAAGTGCTGGGAATTGAAGCTTATCAACACTTTCTGGTTGACGGAAGGAATAACTAGTCCGCCAAACCTCGAAACTGGATTGCAACAGTAGCGCTATACTGGAGACGGCTATCAGCACATAGATGGTAATCGTTGGGTTTATAAAAAGACCACAAGAGATAGTTAAAAAAAGTACGACCGCTTTTGCATATCCACTAGATGACTGTTGCCATTTTGATACTATATTTTTTTTCGTACTTGGTTTGTGTTCTGCAAAAACCCATCTATCGCTAACTATGTAGTTTATTGCTGTCATTGCAATCAGAGTGACCACATTGGCTACAAGATAGTTTATGCTAGTTTTTTGGTTTATTCCGAGGGATGAGAAGTTGAGCTGTAGAGAGATAAGCCAGACAAACATAAGATAATTCAGAATAGTTGTTGCAGTTCGAGATATTAAGAATTTTTCAACACTAGCTTTGCATGGTATACGCTCACTCCAGGTAATTTTTTTGTTAAGATAATAATTCAGCCAGAAAGTTAATCCTAACTGCAAAGCGTTAGCTACCAGTGGAGACCACTTAAAGACATCCACTAATAAATAAAGCAGCAACATCCCAAGTCCAAAAACTGTCCCACCTATGAACGCGAACTGCAAAAATTTATATTTAGAAAATAGTTGACTACTGAATGATCTAAGTCTTAAATCGATTAGCTGAGAGAGGAAGTTGATGCCCTGCTTTAGATCGCCGTGACTTTTACCAGCATGCCTTTCGGCAAATTCCAAAGGTACCTCGCTTACACGTAGGCTGGGGTGTGTTGCCAGTATCTCAAGCAGGATCTTAAAACCTTTTGGATGGAGTAATTTAGTATTTAGTAATTTGCGGTTGAGCATGAAGAATCCAGTCATTGGGTCGCTAACTTTTCTAAGTCGCAACGGGAATAGCACTTTTGTAGCCAGAGTTGATCCACGAGACACAAGGTGTCGGATGGTTCCATCAAGCCCTTCGGCACTTCCGCCATCGCGGTAGCGTGAAGCAACCACTAAATCACTATCATTCATTGCCTCTACCATGCTAGGGATAGTTTCTGGTGGGTGTTGTAAATCACCATCCATAACAACTACCAAATCACTTTTCGCACGTAATATTCCATCAGTGACAGCACCAGACAATCCACCCCACTGCTTTCTCCCCGTACGATGGTAACTTTGAGTCATAAACGTAGGTCGTCCAAATTTTTTCTGAACTTCAACTATAGTGTCGTCAGTCAAGGAATCAATACTGTCGTCGACAAACAGTACTTCCATAATAAAATCACCCCTTAGGTTACTAAGCCGCTTAACTAATGGCTCTATATTTTCAGATTCGTTCAAAACAGGAATAATAACCGAAATATCGGTTTTAATATCCTTCAACGAAACCCATCGCCTAGTAACAATACGTCGTTTGCTGATAGGTTTTGGGGAAAGATGGATAGTTTCTCTTGTAAGACCAGCTGGTCTAGGCAGATAGCGTGCCACTAATAACTCCTGATTACTAGATATATTTTAACATATTATTTACTTATATACAATATTATAAATTTGTAAGCATTAGCTCGACATTTTTTAGTGCTTATTCTGTTTATTGATGGTATAATCACCTCTGTTCGTAGCGAATCTAGCTTAGATGGATAGAGCTAGAGAATACTAAGTGCAAGGTCGCAAGTTCGAGTCTTGCCCGGGGACCATAGTTCTATCTGTTGATAAGTGTTAAAATATGGTTGTTTTATGGTGCCTGTAGCTCAGTTGGTTAGAGCGCCAGTTTGTGGTACTGGAAGTCGAGGGTTCAAGTCCCTTCAGGCACCCCACAGGAATTTATGTTAAAGAATATTAACCCATTTAACTGGGCAGTTACTAAAAATAAGCAATCTACTCCTCATAGTAATGAGTTTGTGCTACAAACCATCCAACCGGCACTACTCGGTCTTATGGACGGGTCTATCTCTACCCTGGCCCCTATCTTTACGGCGGCATTTGCCACCAAGGACCCCCATATAGCCTTTGTTATTGGTACTTCAGCCGCCGTAGGGGCGGCTATTAGCATGGGTATAGCAGAAGCTATGAGCGACGACGGCAAACTTACTGGCAGAGGGCACCCAGTAAGACGAGGGATAATTGTTGGAATCATGACTTTCCTGGGTGGCATTTTTCATACATTGCCGTTTTTGGTGTCCAACATAGACCTAGCTCTGGCTCTGGCCTACATTGTTGTTGGAATAGAATTGATTGCAATAGCCTATATAAGGTACCGCTATTTCGATATGAAATTTTGGTTATCAATTGTCCAGGTGGTTGTTGGCGGAGGTCTGGTTTTTGCCGCCGGAATATTAATTGGCTCGTTCTAGATAGCAATATACAGTCCAGCAAGTACGGCAAGAGGTATGGTAAGGTTGTCTAGTC
Organism: Candidatus Saccharimonadota bacterium; assembly: GCA_043731125.1. GTDB lineage: Bacteria > Patescibacteriota > Saccharimonadia > Saccharimonadales > UBA10212 > JAYTJL01. The sequence goes on along the minus strand of JAYTJL010000065.1, from coordinate 1,838 downwards.
CGTAACCAGAGAAATTTTCCAATAGCGTAAGGATGGGCGGCATTAGCAATAGAAGTCCAATGTAGCCGCTGAAGCCAATGTCATGATAGGCGTAGAGTACGCCTCCACCAAGTAGACAAAGGGAGATGAACCAAAACATCATAGACCCAACCAACGATTTGGTGTGGCTCATTACTGTATACTTGGTTTTTTTGCCAAATTTTTTGCCAACTATCGCTGCCAGTCCGTCAGCCAAAGCCAAATGCAGTATTGCCAGTGCAAAAAATATTTTCATGTCTGTAAAGGCAGCGCATAGTATAACTGCTAGAGCAAAATATATATCCCCGTAGCCTTCCCTTTCCATACCATGAGAATAATGATGGAATTTTGCGTCTGATAATCGGTTAGTGACTACACCCGCAAACATAGCTATCCCAATTAGTCCAATGGCCTTCCAGCTTATCAGCCACGGCCAAAAAGCAATAAAGACACCACAACCAATATGTGTGAATTTTCGCTGGACCTCACCTGTGATGATCTTTTTGCGCCATAACAGTTCGGCCAACCCAAGAATTGCTGCCACTCCACCAAGACACAGAATAACCTTTAGCATTTTATTTATTGTACCCTACTTTGACACTACTGTGTGGCTACTGATATAACTCTACCTAATGTTTGCAACATTTAAATCAACCAATAGTATTGCTACGCGCGGCCTGAGAGTTGTAGCTAGGGACCCAACAATAATTGCCTACCCTCTCCTTTCGTTCCTGGTTTTGTTACTTTCGGTGCCATCTCTAAACCTACTTCTAATCGGTTCTATCGCCAGCTTTCTTAGTATCCCTGTCCTTGAAGACAATCTAACTGTTTCATCCAGTTTGATTTACTTAGTAGCAATCACTACTAGCCTAATGATAGTAAGCGCCCTGTTGTTGCTCATGTCTTGCGTAGTATCCGCCGCCACAAGGGCAGAGCTAGAAGGCAGCAAGGCGCCGCTACTCGATGGCTGGAAGCATATTAATGGACGAATTCTCCGTATTATCAAGACAGGCTTGGTTTGTGTATTCTTCATCCTCATCCCCCTAGCAATATTCGCCCAACGCAAAAAACTAAGAAAACACCCTTTTGCTGTTATCGCCTCTTCTGTAACTCTCGGCGTCGGCGGTCTAGCTCCTGCAATACTTTCAACAAAAATAGGGGTTAGAGCCACCATCAGAAACTCCATCAATACTCTAAGTAAAAACTGGAAGGAGGGAATTCTGGTTAAAGTTTACCTCTACGGTTTTGTAATTACTCTATCTTTGCTTAGTTTTTTGCCTGCACTAGTTGAGAAGTACTGGTTTGATGATGCAACAGCCAGTACCGCCAGCTGGCTTACAGCCATACTAATTTTTGGGTTAATAATAACTACCTTAAAAATTTTCTCGACCATAGTTCTTACAGTTCAATACTACGAAGCAAAGAATGAACCCTGGTCGGGGTGAGAGGACTCGAACCTCCGACCCCCGCGTCCCAAACGCGGTGCGCTAGCCAACTGCGCTACACCCCGACAAACTTCGAAAGACAACCTAACAGTTTTCCTTCAACGCTGCTTTTGGAATAAATCCAAATTCGCCTTCAGCGAAACGCAGCTACTACCTTTCCCTAAAAGAATACCGATAACAGGGGTAATTATAGACATATTCAGGCCTTAAGTCTAGAGGACTTTATTTTCATCAAGAATTCTTAGAAGTTCTGGAAAACGCCAGAACTTGAAACTGCGTAAAATACTCTAAGTAAAAACTGGAAGGAGGGAATTCTGGTTAAAGTTTACCTCTACGGTTTTGTAATTACTCTATCTTTGCTTAGTTTTTTGCCTG
>JAYTJL010000064.1:0-5966 GCA_043731125.1 Candidatus Saccharimonadota bacterium | reverse complement strand
CCAACAGTATCGGCCACTTCCTGGACTACCTATACAGCGTCTGTAAACCTAGCTGCTGGTAGTCACACCCTACGGATTGGCTTTACTAATGACTACAACTTAAATGGTTGTGACCGTAATCTATACATAGACAAGACAGACTTCTTTGGAGTAGCCACTACAACTACACCTCCTCCAACTGTCTCCTTAAGTGCAACTCCCACGAGTGTTACAGCCGGAGCTGCTTCTACACTCACCTGGAACAGCACCAACGCAACAAGTTGCACAGCATCAGGGGCTTGGAGTGGTAGCCAAACAACTAGCGGCTCTAGGAGCACTGGCGCTCTTAACCAAACAAGCACCTACAACCTTAGTTGTACAGGAACAGGTGGTAGTACTAGTGCCTCAACAACGGTGACGGTTACTACCGTTACTCCACCGCCAACCAGCGGAACAACTAAGCTGATGTATGGAGTGGTTGCTGGCCCGGGGACCCTATCGATGCCTGGAGTACAATCAATTGGTGCAAAAATTGCTCGTTCAACGGACGTTAGCTATAACGCTACGCCTGCCAGTCGAGAGGCATACATTTTAGATGCAGCAAAAAGAGGCATAGAAATCGTTTTACTTATCGGCTTTGATGCAGCTCCTCCAGATGGTGGCACTGCTGGTGATATGGCTGCAAGATTTGGACCAAATGGTACTTTTTGGCAATCTGGCCAACCTGGTGCTGGTTATGGCCAGTATGCAGTGCGTTATATAGAATGGGGCAACGAAAACTCCTACAACTATAGTCCTAAGCCTGGCCCGACAGGCGGCGCGGCATATGCCAACAGCTTTAGAAGCGCTTACGACAGAGTCCAAGCTAAAAACCCAAGCGTAAAGATGTTAGCTCAAGGTGAAGATGGTGGTAATGGTGGTTCGGTGTGGGTGGATGGTATGTTTAACGCGCAACCAAACATGAAAACCATGTCTGCTTGCTGGGTTGTTCACCCTTATGGCCCGAACGGCGCAGATAAAGTAGACAGAATGGTAAATTTACTTAACGGCAAAGGTGTATCATCCTCGGTGCCTATTTGTATCACCGAAGACGGTATATCTACCGATAACGGCAGATGCTTAAACGGTAACTATGGATACGATGTTTGCATGAACTATGATGTAGCTGGCACAACACTAACAAATAAGGTCGCCTCACTTAAGGCTAAGTCATTTGGCCCGCGTCTACTCATGTACCTCCAGTATAAAATGCTTGATGATAGAGCTACTGGTGCTACCACTGAAAGAGAAAACTACTTTGGTATTGCAAAGATTGATGGCACGGCTAAAGGCAACTATACTCAAGCAGCTAAAAATCTGGCCACCCAATATCCTGCCCATTAGCTTTCCTGGATAAGCAGCTCAAAGTAGCGAGTAGATCCAAACGGTATTTTCTGCTTAATTTTGTGCTTGGCATCGGCGCTAGAGGCAAAGGTGATAGTATGGTTACCGTAGCGTTGGTTAACCTCGTCAACGGCCTCAGTTAGCCAGATATCCTTATTTACCTCTTCTAAAATACTGACCTGATTAATATTAGATGGCTCAAGCAAATAACAGCTCACACTGAGTTCTACTATGTAGTCTAGCCGTGGATGCTGGTTAAACAGTAATGTAGCCCGGCGGTAAACCTCGGCATTGGTAAAGAAGCTGCTTTTGAAAGCTTTGCGGCTATGCCAGCTGTCCCCGCCCTTATAGCGGATGTGCACGTTTATGCCGCGGGCACACAGGCCTTTGTAGCGCATCTTTAGCCCAGTGCTTTCACATAGGTGCATTAGGCGGCTACGGACCTTGTCGTCGGATGCTTGGTAGTCATCCATCACAAATTGCCGACCGATAGTCTTGGTACTCCATTCCACGTCGTCAATTTCCCAGCCCTTTAGCCGCTGGTGCCAGTCCAGTCCACAAACACTCTTAAATACTTTATGGCGTAGCACCTCGGGACTAGCGTCCAGAAACTGCAAAGGCGTCATAATGCCGGCTGAGTTCAGCCGAGCTTCGTTTTTACTGGCTATACCAGTCAAATCAGTCAGATCAAGTCTAGCCATAGTGAGTCTTAAATTTTTGTAATCAATTACATCCATCCCATCTGGTTTGTGAAGTGATGCGGCGGTTTTGGCCAAAAACCGGTTGGGTGCAATGCCTACATTACAGCGCATCCAGCAGCCCAGCTCTTCTTTGAGTCGTTTTTTTATTTCCCAGCCAATGTCAGCAAGTGGCCGAGTGTTGACGTTATCCCGAGTTCCATGAAAATCAATTATGCCCTCATCTATGCTCTTCATGGTTACATTAGGTGAATAGCTCCTCATAATATTAACTAGTTTTTGGTAAGCGTAATGGTATTTGGGTGGGTCTGTCTCAACAGTTATAAGTTTTGGCGCCAGTATTTTGGCATCCCCAAGGCGCATGCCGACTTTAACGCCGTAGCCTTTAGCCTCATAGCTGGCGGCAATCACGCAGGCATTTTTAGTAAGGCGATTAGTTACAGCTAGCGGTCGACCGCGCAGCAGTGGCCTGGCTTGCTGCTCTACCGTGGCAAAACAGCTGTTAAGGTCTATATGAAGAATTTGTGGTTCTTCTTTGTTTAGTTCTAGGTGAGACATAGTTTTCAATTATCAATTTCTAATTTTCATTCAAGATCCAATTCCTCAATGTTCTAAACTTCTTGAAAATTTATTCATTGAAAAAATTGATTGAAAATTGCAAAATTGTAAATTGTTAATTAGTAGCTAATGCTCCAAAAACAGTGCTCAGGCCTTCTGATTCCTGCAAATAAGCGTCTGATATTGACACCAGTGTCCAGTCTAGTGTCTGGGCATCAAATTCCAACCTATAGTCAGCCTGCCCATCGGTCATGTCAAAAACATGCAGCATGCGCTGGCCTTTTTTGGTGGGGTGCACCATACCAGCCTCGGTAAAGTCGATTCGCTTGCCACCGTATTCCATGCGCTTTGGAAAGCACTTTAGCCTCTGCCCGGCACTCTTAAAGTAAAAAGCTACTACATTGACGCCCTTGTTAATTTGTACTGTATTCTCCATGAGAATTCTCCTTGTTTGTGGGAATTAAGATCTTTTTGGTTTCTGGGGCTAACTATCCCCTGTACCTTATCCACTATTCCCTGTTCTTAAAGTTATAAAAAGATTACCGTTAATCTGTTAAATAGATACGGTGAACGGGTTTTTAGACCGAGCTGACGGATAAAAACTACCAACCGTTCGGATAGGAGTTTAATGACCGAGAGCTAAATGTATTTAAGGGATCAGCAGAGACCGAAGTATGCCACCCAAGTATAAGTCTGTACGGAGGAATCCGCCTAAGGCGCAAGCCCATACATGGCTAGTCACTATTATAGACCTTCAAACCGACAACTCGCAACCAAAATACTTGTGTATAAGCTTAGGCAGTAGTTTGTACTTGTTCTACAGACCTTTGGATGTAATAATAATGCTCAAGGTTAGAAAACAAAAAAAGGAAAAAAATGAGCACAAAAACCACTCAAGCTCCAACAAACCGTAAGTTTCACTTTTCAAAAAATGATTTCTCCAAAAAAGAACTTCTTATCTTCGCGCTAGCTTTCGCGTTAATAGGCGGACTGATAGTCTGGAAGATATTCGCAGCCGAACCCCTCGTTGTAAAAATAAACTTTCAGCCAGCAGGCTCTGCGGTCCCAGCTGGGTATGCAGCAGATACCGGCCAGACCTATGCCGACCGCGGTAATGGTTACAGCTATGGCTGGAGTAGCGACAACACTAGTTCTGCTAGAGACCGGAATGTTAGTAGCGACCAGCGATACGACACTTTGAATCATATGCAAAAAGCAGGTAGTGCAAAAATATGGGAGATTGCAGTTCCTAATGGCTCATATAATGTACACCTTGTAGCAGGGGATGCCTCTTTTTACGATGGCGTCTTTAAGACCAGCCTAGAAGGCAAGCTTTTTCTAGATGGAATACCTACTAGCAGCACCAAATGGGTTGAAAAAACAAGTGTAGTAAGTGTAGCTGATGGCAAGCTAACTATTTCTAACGCAGCCGGCGCCATAAACAACAAAATAAATTTTATTGAAATTACAGGTATATCCACTGACAGCCAACACTTGAGTGATATGTCATCCTCACAGGTTGTTAACGGTTGGGGACCTATAGAAAAGGACAGGAGCAATGGAGAAAATTCTGCAGGCGACGGAAAACTTATCACTCTTAACGGCAAAACCTACCCTAAAGGACTTGGAGTACACGGGTATTCAGAGATAACCTACGAGCTTGGTTCACAGTTCACAAGCTTTACTACTGATGTAGGAATAGATGATGAGGTGGGAAGCAAAGGCTCTGTTATTTTCCAGATTGTTCTAGATGGGACAAAAGTATTCGATAGTGGGTTAGTTAACGGTTCTACAGCTACAAAATCAGTAAATATAAGTGTAGCAGGTAAGAAATCCCTCAAACTTATAGTAGACAGTGGGGGCGACGGTGTTAGTTACGACCACGCCGACTGGGCAGATGCCAAGCTACTTAAGACAACAGCCACGCCAGGCGGCACTCCAATAGTTAGCATCACTGCCAATCCGACCGCCATAACACCAGGCGGTTCTACGGTATTATCGTGGGTATCATCAAACGCCTCGTCCTGCACGGCCAGTGGGGCTTGGAGTGGTACAAAAGCTGTTAATGGGTCATTCACGACCATCGCCCTGAGCGCAACAAGCACCTTTAGTATTACCTGTGCAGGAACTGGAGGATCCAGTTCTGCGAGCACTATAGTGACGGTTGCAGCAGCACCCCCACCACCACCATCAACGTCCTCTTCAGTAATAAGGCCCGCACCACCGAGGCAGGGCTACACAATTCCATCAACAGCTATTCCAGTAACAAACCCGAGTAGTTTAAGTAGCGCACTAGCCGGCTCAAATCAGAACATTGTGTTGGAGAACGGCACATATAACTACACGAGTGCAATTAAGCTCTCTGGTAAAAGACTATATGCTCGGAATGTTGGGCAAGCAATAATCAACACCGGTGTTGATCTTGGTGGCGCTACCGCAGCGGGGCATTTGTATGGTGTAAAAGTAAACATTCCATCTGCTAGTCATCTATCCCCCAACTCAGGAGCGGTTACAACTTGGTCGTCCGGTGCAGTGCTGCAGGATGTTGAGATTAACGGTAATAACTTCCCATACTTTGGGTTATCTGGATATAACCCGGATGGTCTAGTTGTCGAGAGGGTGATTGTTAGAAATGTGTTGTCTGACGGTCTAAGGATGAGCACCAACAGCGACAACGGAGCTGTTATTAAGAGGGTCTGGGACGTTTATGTAGATACAGCTAGAGGTGCAGATATATATCCAGGTACAGGTGGGTCTGGCATTTGGATAGGACACCAAGTTACCGACGGGGCAAAACGACTAGAAGTTCATCGAGCCGAATGGATGGGCGTCTGGACCGGTAATGGCGCTAAAAATACAATTATCGAAGATGTCACAGTAGCCGATATTGGTCCAAGGGGCTCAATAGGAATTTACGCAGAACACGGCACCACCTATGTTACTTTTAGAAAATTAGATATTAATGTGACCAGTACAGGCGTAAATGTCGAGTGGTGGTACGGTGGAGATGGTTCTAGCAATTTAATCATTGAAGACTTTACGATAGTAGGAGGGGTAGGATCACCATACGCTGGCGTGTTTATGGACGCCGGCACATTTGCCTCAACTGTTAGACGCGGTAAAATAACAATGAACAGCAATGGTGACGGAGTAGGCTACCCTACAGGCAATCTCTGTGGCACACCTGGAAACACAATCGAAACTTCAACCATCACTTATCAGGGTACCGGCCTAATATCAAGAGGACACTCAAGGGCAACTGGCGGCTGTTAGCAAGCCCAAACAACCAAAATCCTTGTGCATAAAAATAAGCACTTAGTCTTGTGCTTATTAAGGTTCTTCGATTAC
>JAYTJL010000063.1:0-10309 GCA_043731125.1 Candidatus Saccharimonadota bacterium | reverse complement strand
CGCCAGTTTATTTGTTTCAATTCTTGTTGTTTTGACCGCCACCTTTATGATGCTGGTTGAAGGACCGCGCTGGATAGAGAAGTTATTTGCTTTGATGCCAGAAAATAAAAGAGCGCACCGGAAGAAAATTGCTAAAAAAATGTATAAAGCAGTCAGTGGTTTTGTCAACGCTCAAGTCATAATGGCGGTAATAGCTGGCTCTTTTGCACTTGTTGCATTGTTCGTGGCCACGAATTTACTCAATGTAACAGTAAATATTGTTGCTCTTGCCGGTATTGTAGCAATGCTTGGTTTAATACCGATGCTTGGTAACCCAATAAGTTCGGCTATTGTCCTACTAGTCTGTCTAGCTAATTCAGTTGAACTTGCCTTGGTAATGCTGGTTTATTTCATAATTTACTATCAGATCGAAAATATGACAGTTCAGCCCATCATACAATCCAAGCTTAGCGAACTGACGCCTCTGCTTGTCTTTGTTGCTGCACTAATTGGTGTTGAGTTTGCTGGCATTTTGGGTGCATTCGTTGCTATCCCTGTAGCCACATGTATAAAAATACTACTGAACGATCAGCTAGAAAAACGTGGCATGTCTACTAAGACTGGCGTTGCCAAGTAGTCTCTCGAGAGCCATCATTCAGCTCAACCCCTTCCTTGGCTAGCGCAAACCGAAGCTGGTCAGATGACTCCCAGTCCTGCTTGTCACGTGCTTGATTCCTTAAGTCAATTAACCGTTTTTGATCATCTGTTATATCAGGCCTTGCTCCAAGACTAAAGCCAAATAGGCTATCAATATATTGCAGTAGGCCTTTACTTGGCGCCAAAGACAAGTCGAACATATTAAGAGCCGCCAGGGCTTGTGGAGTATTTAGATCGTCATTCAGAGCTTTAACCAGTGAAGATTTCAGTAATTCCTCGTCATCTAAGTTAGCTTTTTGAGTGTCTTGGTAAGTTAGGTCTGCCCAGTTGATAAATGACTGGAGGTTCGCTCGTGTCGCATCTAGTGACTCCCAGGTGAACTTACTTTGGCTACGGTAATGACTTTGAAGTACCAACATGCGAAAATCATCAGTTGTGTAACCTCTTTCCAGCAAGTCATCAATGGTGTATCCGTTGTTTAATGACTTACTTATTTTTTTGCCGTCAACCGACATATGGTTATTATGTAGCCATAGCTTCGAGAGAGGTTTATCAAAAGCAGCTTCAGACTGGGCTATTTCATTAGTATGATGAGTGCCAATATGGTCAATGCCTCCAGCATGAATGTCTATAGATTCTTCGAGAGTTGAGTGGATAATTGCCGAACACTCAAGGTGCCATCCTGGGAATCCATCTCCCCATGGACTAGCCCAATGCATTTCATGATCATCAAATCTGCCAACTGTAAAAAACCAAAGCGCAAAATCTTGAGGGTGGTGCTTGGCCTCATCGGTTACCACGCTGTCTCGTGCTCCAATTTCTTTATCTTCCAGTTTTTGCCCAGTCAACTTGCCGTAGTCGGTAAGCTTATTCGTCGCAAAATATATCGCTTGCTCGGTCTGGTAGGCGTAGCCTTTTTTGAGTAGCAAGTTAATAATATCTTGCTGCTGAGCAATATAGTCAGTTGCCTTGGCATATAACTTCGGTTTTATAAAATTAAGCCGTTCGGCATTCTTAAAAAAGTCTTCAGTAAAGTAGTCTGCCACCTCTCTAGCTGTCTTGCCATCCCGCTTCGCGCCTTTCTCTAGTTTGTCTTCACCTTCGTCCGAGTCACTCACCAAATGACCTACGTCCGTGATGTTGATCACTCGTTCTACGGAATATCCCTCCAGCAAAAAAAGCCTCACTAAGGTGTCCCAATATATATAGCCGCTGTAGTTACCAATATGTTGATAATCATAGACTGTTGGGCCACAAGTGTAGATTTTTACATGTTTGGGGATTTGTGGGGTGAACTCTTCTATCTGCCTGGTAAGAGTGTTGTATAGTCTGATCATCGACTAAGTATCTCCGTCTAGTAGTTTTGTAGCAAAACCAATCGTTTCGGCTTTTAGCTCTTCGTAACTTCGGCCGTCATGTACTTTATAGCCAGCTGCGTAGTCATGGCCACCGCCACCGAAGTGTTCAGCCAGTTCATTAGCTATACCGTGACCGTGATTGCAGCGAATTTTAGCTGTTACTTTACCATCTGTATACAGCTTGAAACAAATGGCTACTTCCGTACCTTTAGCCAGACGCATATCGTCCAGCACAAGCATCGGCGGGTTATATAACGGGCTGTACTTTTCAATCTCTTCCCATGGCACGGTTATTGTAGCGATTCGATTTTCAGAATGGAATTCTACCCTCTGTAAAAGTTGGCCCTTGTAGTGAATTAACTCTGGCTCGCGACGCATTGTTTCGCGGCGCGCGACTTCAAGTTCTGGCAAGCTTACTCCGACTTCTACCGCCTCGGCTACTATCTGAATACTGCGAGCTGTAGTCTCACTTGTCGTGAGGCCAAGGCTGTCAGAAAGTATAGCGCTGGTTATTAGCGAACAAGCAGTGACGTTCAACTCCCATTCTAACTGCTTTCCAAGCTCATATATCACTTGTCCGCTGGCAACGGCTTTAGCGATCAGCGTAACAGTGGCAAAGTCAATTGTCAACTCGGTGCTATGGTGGTCAATAACAATACAGGGTCGAGCCGCTACCCACGCTTTGAAGCCTTTTTTGGAAAGTTGTTCTAGTAGTGTAATGCTGACGGTGTCAACGATTATTGTTAGGTCAAAGCTACTAGGCATTTGAGTAGTTACCCTGTCCCAGCCAGGGAGGTAGGACAAGTAGGACGGGAGGTCTACACCACAATATAGTGTTACTTCTCTACCTTGAGTGCATAATATTTCTTCGAGTGCCAGCGCCGAGGCTAGACTGTCGGCATCTGGGTTATCGGCCTGGATAATTACTACTTTTTTGGCAGCCGTAATCAGTTCGTTAATTTTTGTTGCTTCTTTGTATGTGTCGGGTTTCATATCAGCTCATATTGTACCAGTTAAACGGCCCCTTAGACGGATTGACGGCCTTCTAGGGCACTAGTCAGGGTAATTTGATCAGTGTATTCTAACTCAGCTCCAACCGGCAGTCCACGGGCTAGGCGAGTTATTTGAACTTTATGTTCGCCTAATGCTTGAATGATATACAGTAGCGTGGTTTCACTTTCGACGGATGTATTTGCTGCGAATATGAGCTCTTTAACCTTGTCCTTTTTAATGCGGATGATGAGTTCATTGATGTGCAGTTGCTCAGGAGATATATTATCGATTGGCGAAATTAAACCGCCCAGGGAATGATATGTTCCCTTATATGCACCTGTTGCCTCTAACGCCATGATATCAAAAGGGTCCGCAACAACAGCTACTACGGACTTGTCTCGCTCGGGATCTTCATAAAGCGGGCTTACAACCTGGTCGTCGCTTATAAGAGCAAAACTAACTGGGCAGTATTTAACTTTTGAGTGCAAGTCTTTAAGCGAATTCTCTATTTTCAAGGATTTGTGAGGTGCAGATTTAAACAAGTAGTAGGCGTACCTTTCTGCGCTACGCGTTCCAACGCCGGGCAGTTGTGCCAATGCCTCGATTAGCTCTCCAAGAGCTTGTGGAACAATCGACGAACTCATTTATTTATCTATAGCCCCAGGTTGCCTAACTGACTCATCATCGGCTGCATTTTTTCGGCTGCTAGTTTCTGACTTTCACTAATTGCTTCCCTTATTGCCTCCTGTAGCCAGTTCTCTAGTTGGCCAATATCTTCCATGTCAATCATTTCGGGGTCTATGCGTATATTTTTAATTTTTTGCTCACCAGTTATTTCAACTCTAACAGCTCCTTCGCCGGCTTCTACTTCTATTATTTCATGTTGTAGTTCTTTTTGTAGCTTTCTCGCTTTCATTAGCAACTTGGCTTGATCCATTTTACTCATTATTCTTTTACTCCTTACTTATTTCTCTTCATTGGTCATTTTACCATGTAGTTATTTTTTACCAGTGTGGTCTTTGGCCACACGTGATGAGCCACGTGAAAACCGTATAAAGCCTGTAAAATACACAAGGCACTAATCAAGAGTAGTGCAAAATCTCTAGGAATGGGGTTATTGGGAAACACTCCTTTCCATTCCTTGTACAAAAACTTTAACCCACTCACGGCAAGAACAACTAAAGGTGCCACTATGAGTATCAATGACCGTTGTTGCCCACTTATAACGAAAATGACCATGCCAATTGCTATCGCTGTAGCAATTTTAGTAATTAAGGTTTTTCCTTGTTTGTATAATGCGAATACACCCAGAGACATCAATGCAACCATAGCAATGTCTAACAGTGGTGCTGTACCGACAATGAAAAGACTAGTGTCACGACTCATAATAAGTATCGATGGTATAAACCAAACCACTCCCATTAGTACTTCCTTGATGCCAGGTAAGGACTCAGGTAGTAGAAGGAGTTGCTTTAGCTGAGTGCTATCAGAAGCTAGAGATAATACCAACGGGATTACTAACCCGACAATCAAAAACGTATATAGTACTAATCTACTCCTGCTGATGGACTTTACCACATTCAGCAAATATCCACGATACACCAAGACCACTGGTATCAAATACCAAAAAGCGCCCGGTGTATAGATGAGTATTGCAACAAGTAGTGACAGTAGTACAAGCCTTAGATGCGAAGCATTGTGATGATGTTTTGATAAAATGTATAGCCCTAACACTATCGGCAACAGTGACAATACAGCAATATAGCCATCTCCGCTTCTAGCTAAAATTAAAAATAATGGGATTCCTATTAATAAAAATATACCCATTCCTGCATAAAACTTACCGAACAATCGTTTTACTAATAGGTAAAACGCAAAAACAAATAATACGGCTACCGTGGACGAACTAAGCCTGGCTGCTATAGGTTTCTCTAGTCCTGATTGAATATACCCTAACTCCAACATTTTATATGGTGCGTTTACAGGGTTGTCGGCAATTTTGCTGAATGAAGAGCTGGCTAGAAATTGTGATTGTTCGTATTGACTAATGCCTCCCGAATACGTGCCAATCTGCCAAAATATACTAAAGAATACTACTGCCACTAAAAAAGCCCCTCTCAGGTGGTTGATTTTCACTATGTTCCGCCAGTAGGTAAAACTAATGTAGTCAAGTGGCTTTAGCATTACTAGATTATACCTACGAGAAGACGATATTAACAGGATGATGTTTAGTCTTGGGTGTGCCGAGTGTCTAAGTCTCGAAAACGTTGCTTGTCTCTGTCAAAGTATAACTCTATGTTACGAATTGGTCCGTTGCGATGCTTCTTTATCATAATATCTGTAATGTTCTGTCTAGCACTTTCAGGATTATAGTAGTCCTCCCTGTAGATGAATGCAACTACGTCAGCGTCTTGTTCGATAGATCCTGACTCACGTAAATCCGCTAACTGGGGTATCTGTGGGCTACGGCTTTCTACTGAACGACTAAGCTGTGAAAGAGCAATCACCGGGACATTAAGCTCTCTAGCAAGAATTTTTAAGGCACGACTAATTTCAGATATTTCTTGTACGCGGTTGGCTGTTGTTGCAAACCTAGACCCGCCACTCATTAGCTGAAGGTAGTCAACCATAACTGCCGCTAGAGGATGTTCATGATCTAGGCGTCGAGCTTTTGTGCGCAAATCACTAACGGTAATACCTGATGTGTCATCTATGTATATTGGTGCTTCTGCGAGTTCTCCCATTGCAGCGCTGATGCGTTCAAAGTCGTCATCAGTTAGCCCTTCGCCGGTTCGTAGTCGCCATGCTTCAACACCAGCATCAGCCGCAAGTAGCCTGTCAACAAGCTGTTCTTTGCTCATTTCTAGGCTGAATAACAGCACTGCTCCGTGTTTTGCCTTGGTAGCAACATTGAGCGCAATGTTTAGCATCAGGGCTGTTTTTCCCATACTAGGGCGAGCTGCGAGAACGAACAAATCAGACCTCTGTAGGCCAGCCAATGTGCGATCAAGCTCGGTAAACCCAGTTGGAATACCGCGGATCCCGCCTTTGTTACGATGCAGATCATCTAATCGATCAAAACTTTCACCCAAGATTGACTCTAGCGAGGTAATATCTTGCTTAATATGTTGCTTGCTTACCTCAAATAGCTTTGTCTCGGCCTCTTCAATGAGTTCTTGCAGACTTTTTGTTTCATCTTTACCAACATCGGCGATAGCTGAGCTTGCTTTGATCAGACGACGTCTAACTGCCTTCTCGGCAACGATTAATGCATACTGTTCAATATGTGCTGCTGTAGGTACAAATGATGTTAGCTCGGTCAAATAAGCAGCACCGCCAACACTGTCTAGCTGTTTGGTAGAATTTAGCTGCTCGGAAAGTGTCAAAATATCAATCGGGCTACGTTTCTCATGCAGCACTCTCATGCCTGTATATATAGCTCTATGCCGAGAGTCGTAAAAATCTTCTGCGTCAATAGAATCGCCAATTTTAATCATACTCTCAGGATCAATCAAGACCGCTCCAAGCAAACTTGCTTCGGCTTCAATATTATTAGGCGGTTCTGCTGCGCCAACTCTAGGCTTTATGTCCATAGTATCTTTAAGATTCTAGCACCTCGACTCCGCCAAAAATATTGCTAATGGATGACAAATTTGGTTTGATCGCTGGCTCCGGAGACTCTGATGAGGCGTTTTTTTTGAGCAGTGGGTCGACTGTTGTTGTGACTGTATATACTCTAGCTGTTACGTCTAAAATTATGCCAGCTATCGAATCTTTGTTTTTGGCATTGTCTAGCTTTTTTTGATGCAGTGGGAATTGAAATCCAAGTTCGATGTTGCCATCACTAATTTTTGGGGTTGCTAGTCTGAGCGTTGTATACATAGATGCTGCCTGAATTTTTACTTTGTCCAGAACCATAGGCCACCACTGATAGATATCTTCGGTGTCCAACTTTGCTTTATTTGGGCTGTTGAGTGCACTCTTAGGGTTTGATGGTGCAGAGTTCAAGGTACTTAATTCTGCAACTGGGTATGATGGAGTCTTCTTGGCGCCCGACCCCTTGGGTATAATTTCGGATTCGGGCTTGGGCTGTTCTGAGGAATTAATCATTGCCCTTGGATAGATAACAGAATCACTGTCTTGCATTGCCTCAACCAAGACTACGAGTAGCTTATGCCATGGCTGGGGTGAGCTTTCCACATCTAATAGACCCTTAAGTAACCCCATTTTTGCAGTAGTTATGTTTCCCTCTACTACCTCAGATACCAGGTACTGAGAAAGAGATTTACAAAGACCATCAATGCTTATCTGGCTGTCCTCAAGGTCACCTAGTGTCTTACCTAGAACTGAAACATCCCCCGTCTCAACAGATTTGAGCAACACCTCAGTATCACCTGCACTCGGCATGCCTAGCACTTCCCGTACAATGTCCTCATTAACTCTCTCGGCCTGAGACGACAGCTGGTCAAGCATACCGATACTGTCACGGAAACTACCACCTCCGTGTCTAGCAATCAGCATTAATGCTTCGTCGGATATATCAATCTTTTCTTTTTTTGCTATATCTCTGAGATGATTTACAATTTCAATGCTATCAATTTTTCGAAAATCAAATCTCTGAGTGCGACTAATAATAGTGTCTGGTACTTTATGAGCTTCGGTTGTTGCCAGAATAAATATACAATGTTCCGGTGGTTCTTCTAACGTCTTAAGTAGGGCATTGAAGGCTTCTTTGGTTAACATATGGACCTCATCTATGATGTACACCTTGTACTTCAACGATGTTGGGGGAATATGAACTTTGTCACGCAGCTCACGAATTTCATCAATCCTTCGATTGCTAGCAGCATCAATCTCAATAATGTCTATCTGTGTGGCTGAATCGGAATACTCTAGTTTATTGACTTCATGCGCTAGAATTCTAGCAACACTTGTCTTACCAACACCTCTTGGCCCAGTCAAGAAATAGGCATGGCTAACCCTGTCCGCTGTTATAGCGTTTGTAAGCGTTTTTGTAATATGCTCCTGCCCAACTACTTCAGAAAAAGAAGTTGAACGGTGCTTTCTGTATAGTGCCTTACCCATATCACTCTAGTATAGGCTATCAAGGAGTGAGGTAATAAGTTAAATGTTGAAATTACACGGGTGCTAAAGAGCAGCTTCTAGGGCTGCCCACTCGGCATTAACACTGTCGTCCTCTGGTACATTAATACTGACCTGGTCGCCCGACTTTGCCTTGAAGTAAGTAACACTGGCAAGAAGTACTCTGTATTGTTTCTCACCGACGTCAACAAAGTAATGTCCATCTTTTTGGTTGAGCATACCCACTAGTTGTTTGCGAGGTATCGGTCCAATCTGTTTGTACATGAATGCGCCATCACTTGCTATTGTTAGCTTTAAGATATCTCCTTGAACCAATTTTGACTTACTGGCGTAGTTAGCAGGTACTGGGTAGTTTTTGGCATCACTTCCTACCATGGCCTGGCCATCAAACACACCTTCAATGACTTTGCCCAGGGCTTTGTCAATAACTTTATCTGTAAGCACCGGATCATCGCCAACTAGAGAGACAATTAGTTCCTTGGCAGCCCCTAGACTTGTTTCAGCCTCTGTTATAAGTGCTCTGAGTCTCTTTATCTGTTTGTCTGGAATATCGGTCATTTGTTTTAGTCCCAAAGCTCCTTTGTCTTTATTTTTCTCTTGTATTTCGCCTCTTTGACAAATTAACTATCTGTCTTGAAAGTATCATATGAAACGGGTTAAGTCAAAGTTGCAGAATATATCTGTGGATAAAAAAACACGGAGCATCATTTATTGCTCCGTGTTTTAGTATACTCCACCGGTTTTGGGCATTTGTTGTACTAGCTAAGTTCAACGGTTGCACCAGCATCTTCCAATGCTTTTTTAGCAGCATCAGCGTCCTCTTTGTTAGCTTTTTCAAGTACTGGTTTTGGTGCTGCATCAACAATTGCTTTAGCCTCACCGAGACCAAGTCCGGTAATTTCTTTGACGGCCTTTATTACTGCAACCTTT
The DNA here is from genome assembly GCA_043731125.1 of Candidatus Saccharimonadota bacterium. Classification (GTDB taxonomy): domain Bacteria; phylum Patescibacteriota; class Saccharimonadia; order Saccharimonadales; family UBA10212; genus JAYTJL01. The sequence goes on along the minus strand of JAYTJL010000063.1, from coordinate 1,289 downwards.
TGGGCTCCAGGGTCTTTTAAGACAACGTCGAATTCACTCTTCTCGTCGACAGCAGGTACATCGCCTGCAGCAGGTGTAGCCGCGACTGCAACTGCAGGAGCTGCTGCACTAACACCCCAGTATTTTTCTAGGAACTGGACGAATTTCGAAATTTCAAGTGCACTTAGTTTGTCTAGTTTTTCGACTATTTCCTTAAATTCCTTTGGAATTTCAACTTTCTTTTCTTCTTTACTTACTTCATCTGACATATCTATTCTCCTTAGTTAGTTCTTGATAAAACTTAATTTACTGCTTCGCCCCTGGCATTCAAAACATTTATGAAACCACGTAAATTGCCAACCGTAACGTTTACAAATCCAGTGAGCGGTGCGGCTAACGTACCGACTAATTGTGCTCTCAGTTGATCTTTGCTCGGCAATAACGCTAACTGATTGACATCATCGGCGCTTATAAAGTCTCCACTGGCATTGATTGCTCCTACGAACTTGATCTGGCTCTGCGTCTTTGCAAATGTTGCCAAAACTTGAGCGGGTGCTACTTCATCCTCTGAATTGAATGCGTAGAGTAGCTGACCTTTAATGTCTCCAGTTTCGATGTCTTTCAAAACATCGTTGGACTGGAGTGCTACTTTAAATAATCGATTTTTCAAAACCATAATTTTGGTGTTGCTGTCTTTGGCGCTAGAACGTAGTTCTTGCATAGCCTTAACGGAAGTACCACTATATTGGGCCAAAACTGTTAGTTTGGAATTCTTTAGTAGTTCACCAAGTTGGTCAAGAATTTCGACTTTTTTCTCTTTTGTTAAAGCCATATTCTCTCCTTATCACTATTAGTGTATATTCTCGCCCTGATTGTTAATGTTCGATTGCAGCTGCCAAGAGTTTATAAAAATAGTCCTCGGAAGCGTTATGCTGCTGACTTCCAAAGACTTTAAATATCAGTTGTGGTTGATAAATCTACCTAGGTGGCTTTATTAATCCCGCTTTGCGGAACGCCACTGTCTTTGGTGATCAGATTAACTATACTTTAGCACATATATGGAGGTAATGCTAGTTTGATTTGTTTTTTTTGCCAGTGCTTAGAGATGCCAAATATTCACCAATAATTGGATGGACCTCTTGTATTGCTCGAATAATTCCCTTAGTAGTCGTCTTTATAAAGCCAGATGTATTTTTTATGGTGTGCAATGATACGGCTAAGTCCGTCAGGCTATGCAAATCAACTCCTACCAAAAATCTTTGGTTATGACCCCCAAGTAGTGCATACGCAGCATCTGCTTCGCCGTGTCC
>JAYTJL010000062.1:0-2937 GCA_043731125.1 Candidatus Saccharimonadota bacterium | reverse complement strand
CTTTGTTATTGGAGTCTGACTTAACATCAGAACTTGGGGCTTCGTCCTCAGTAGCTTCACCTTCAGCTCCTTCAGTGGTTTCTTCACCCTCGGCTACCTCATCCTCTTCAGCGGCAGTTGCTCTAGTCTCTACAACTACTACAATGGGATGGTCTGCTTCAGTTAGAATTGTCACGCCCTCAGGGACTTTCAAATCACCAACTACAATTTTGTCGTGTAATTCTGCCAATACGCTAGCGTCTACTAGAAATTCGTCGGGCAAGTCGCGAGGCAAGGCTTCTATTTCAACATGATCTAGCTGACGCAGTACCAAAAGTCCAACTTTTTCTGCTGGAATTTCACCTTCAAGACGAATTGGAATTTCAGCTTCGACTGTTTCATTTTGGCGAATAGCCTGAAAAACATAGTGTTCAAAACTACGTTTGACTGGGTTGTAGTGAGCGTCTTTAATCAGAGCTAAGTAGTCAGTGCCGTCCACACTCAATTTTAGCGGGTGGTGCTTTCCAGCCTCTTTGTAAATTGCGTTCATTTCGGTTGATGGAGCCATGGTGTGAATTGAGTCTTGGCCATGGTTGTGAATAACCGCAGGCACCAAACCTTGTGCGCGAATTGCACTCAACCCTTTACCAAGAACAGTTCGTTCTTGCATAGAAATAGTTTTGTCGAGGTTGACCATAATACTGTAGTAAAACCTTACTTTTAATTAACTTTGAGACAATTATAACAGATGAGAGTAGTTTTGGCTAGATACAGACTTAGGGGATACAATAAGTAAATGCTATTTGATGTAGAGGCATTGATTACATGGGGCGGGCTGACTCTTATTACATTCATGGTATTTGCAGAAAGTGGTTTGCTCTTTGGTGTTATATTTCCTGGCGATTCACTTCTTCTTACGGCTGGTTTTTTCGCAGCTCAGGGCAACCTACCTCTAATCCCCCTTCTTGTCTTGGTTTGCCTGGCTGCCATTTTGGGCGATAACGTTGGCTACCATACAGGTAATCGATACGGGCCAAGAATATTCAAAAGAAAAGATGGCCTTTTCTTCCGGCAAGAATACGTAATTAAAGCCCAGAATTTCTATGACAAACACGGTGGCAAGACAATAATTATTGCCCGGTTTTTCCCAGTTATTCGTACTTTCGCACCAATAATTGCTGGGGTAGGCAAGATGAAGTGGCGCTATTTTGCCGCTTATAACGTAGTTGGCGGGGTGTTATGGGGGGGAGGCATAATTATGTTTGGCTATTTAATAGGCAACGCTTCGCCAGACATAGAAAACTACCTATTTGCATCAATAATTATTGTGGCGCACGCCATAATGTTTTACATGATTTATCATTTATTAAAAGAACCCGCGACTCGAGCTCATCTAAAAAAGGCCATTAAAGAAGAGTACCACCACTTTTTTAAGAAAAACGGGAATCGAAACTCATAACCCGTAGTTCGCTTAGCTAATGGTTACTGATTACTTCAGCATAGCTGACAAGTAGTGTCCGGTGTAGCTAGCTTTGACCTTGGCTACTTGCTCTGGCGTACCCTCGGCCATTATCATTCCACCAGCCTCACCGCCCTCTGGTCCCATGTCAATAATGTGATCAGCTGACTTAACAACGTCCAAATTGTGTTCTATAACTACCATGCTATTGCCGGTGTCGACTAAGGCATGCAGAACGTCCAAAAGTTTGGCAACATCAGCCATGTGCAGTCCGGTTGTTGGTTCGTCCAAAATATAGAGCGTCCTTCCAGTAGGACGACGAGACAGTTCGCTGGCTAGCTTGATTCGCTGTGCTTCGCCGCCAGAAAGAGTTGTTGCTGGCTGACCAAGGGTAATATATCCCAACCCAACGTCCACCAGGGTTTGGAGTTTGCGAGCTATAGCAGGTATGTTTTCAAAGAATTCCAGGGCTGTCTCACAGGTCATATCAAGAACATCTGCTATAGTCTTGCCCTTGTAGTGAATTTCTAGTGCTTCGCGGTTGTATCTTTTTCCCAGACATACTTCGCAGGGCACATAGACATCCGGTAAAAAGTGCATTTCAATTTTTATTACACCGTCACCAGAGCAGTTTTCACACCTGCCACCTTTTACATTAAAACTAAATCGCCCAGGCTGATAGCCACGTAGCTTGGCTTCTGGGGTAGAGGCAAAAAGATCACGGATAGGTGTAAATACCCCTGTGTAGGTGGCTGGATTGCTACGGGGCGTACGACCAATCGGAGACTGATCTATAACTATGGCTTTGTCTAGTTCTTTAATACCCAGCACTTCATCATGCCTGCCAGGAACGGTCTGGGCCCTCATCAACCGAGCGCTTAACTCTTTTGCCAAAATATCGTTAATTAGGCTTGATTTACCAGACCCCGACACACCGCTCACCACCACCAATTTGCCCAAGGGTATTGAGACATTCAAATTTTTAAGATTATTTTCTTTTGCGCCCTTAATAACCAGTTCTTTTCCGCTACCAGCCCGCCGTTTTTTTGGAGTGGGTATTACGCTGTCGCCACGTAAAAATCTGGCAGTTATACTTTCCTGGTTTTTTGACACTTCAATTGGCGTACCTGTAGCTACCACTCGTCCACCATGCACGCCCGCTCCTGGTCCGATATCTACCAAAAAATCAGCACTTCTTATGGTTTCTTCATCATGTTCGACAACAATTACTGTGTTACCTATGTCCCGCAAATGCTCCAACGTACTCAACAACCGCGCATTATCACGCTGATGAAGGCCAATACTGGGTTCGTCTAGCACGTACAGCACCCCTTGCAGACCAGAACCAATCTGAGTAGCCAATCGGATCCGCTGTGCTTCGCCACCAGACAGACTAACGGCGCTACGATTTAGGCTAAGATAATTAAGTCCAACGTCTTGTAAAAATTTCAGTCTCGCGTTTATTTCCTTAAGGATTTGTTTTGCAATTTTGCTTTCAG
>JAYTJL010000061.1:0-5785 GCA_043731125.1 Candidatus Saccharimonadota bacterium | reverse complement strand
CTAGAAGTTTAGTTACGAAGAGTTTGGCTTAAACGTGTAAGCATCTTTCGAACCTCGGTAAGCATAGCTAGCTCTTCTGATAAATCAAGTTTGTAGATGTTTTGAGCTAAAAGAAGTTGAGTTTCTAGCTCTGCAGCTGATCCTCTAGCAATACCAACAAACTGTATGTACTCACCTCTGTTATTTCTAGAACATCCTTCAGCAATGTTGGAAGGAATAGAGACGGCAGATCTCTGCGTTTGACTAACAAGTCCGAATTTTTCCTCTTTCGGGAGCTGGCCACAACGGATGTAGACTTTTTCTGCTAAATCAAACGATTTCTGCCAAACAGTTAAGTCTCGGAAAGATTGAACGGGCATGTCTACCCCCTATCCACTACTCCCTACCCGCTTATCTTTGTGATTTTAATCTGTGTGTGGCGTTGTCTGTGACCCTTGGTCTTATGAACGCGCTTTTTAGCCTTATAACGGATAGCAACTACCTTATCGGCTTTAACAACCTGCTCTGTAATTTCGGCTGTGACTTTAACACCTTCCACAACAGGGGTGCCAACTTTTGTATCATCACCATCCACCACCAATAGTGCCTCGAAAGAGGGGTTATTAGTGTCTTCCAGCAGTTCTATCTCTAGAGACTGGCCTTCGGACACAAGGTACTGCTTGCCGCCTGATTGAATGACGGCCTTTTTACTAGTTTTTTCTACCATTTCCCGTAAAGTTTAACAGATGAGAAGCGCTAACGCAACCCCAGTCGTACTAGCGAGCGAGTTTAATTGTAATTTCTTGTCCGTCTAGTTTGACGTTTTCAGTATGCTCTGGTTCCCCTGTTAGCTCTTCAGTGGCTAGAGTCTCAGCGTTGATCGTATCGGCAAATGTTCTAACGGCCTCTGTTATTTCAGTCGAAATAGACTCAATTTTAAGTTTTATTCTATCTTCTACGTTAAAACCAGCGTTTTTGCGAGCATTCTGGACAAAACGGATCAAATCCCTGGCAATTCCCTCACTCTTGAGTTCTGGAGTCACTTCTGTATCAATCGTTACCTTATCACCATCTGTTATTTCAACATTTTTAACATTAAGTTCTTCTTTGACTATTTCGGCCAAGTCTTCGGAAATTCTTGGCACACTAACAGAAGTCAGTGGTTGCCTAACCTTTATACCTGCAGTAGCCCGCTGGGCCAGTCCTTCAGTGATGAATTCACGGACTTTTACCATCTCGTCTAGTATTATAGTGCTAGCCGTATCTGGCTGATTTACTTCTGTCCAGTCTTCTAGGTGTACCGATTCTTTGCCCGTTAATTCACGGTAGATTGCCTCACTCATAAACGGTGTAAATGGTGCCATAACCTTACAGGTCTCGACTAATACATAGTGAAGGGTTTTATAGGCATCAGCCTTGTCGTTATCACTCTCACTCTTCCAGAAGCGTCTTCGGGAGCGCCTTACATACCAGTTAGAAAGATCATCCAGGAACTCTATAACAGGTTTAGTTGCTCTCGGTACATCGTAGTTTTGCATACAGATATCAACTTCCCTAACCAGCTGATGCAACCGGACCACAATCCATTTGTCTAAGGTGTTAGTTAGGCTGGCTGACGGGTCTTCTAGGATGCCATCCCACTCTTTATCCTCGGCAAGGTCGAAGGACCAACCATCCACCTCCGCATAGGTGGTAAAGAAGTCATGCACATTCCAGAGCATACTGAGCTTGCGGTGGATGTCGGCTATATCTTTGTCAAGTAGAGCTACGTCTTCGCCGTTAAGTAGTGGCGAACTTAGGTAGAAAAAGCGTAGTGCATCGGCGCTTAGGCTGTCCATTAGTTCTGTTGGGTCTGTAAAGTTACCAAAACTCTTACTCATTTTACGGCCGTCATTACCAGCTAACACCCCTGTTACAATCACGTTGCTGAAGCTCTGCTTGTCAAAAAGACCAACTGATACGGCGTGCAGGTAATAAAACCAAGCTCGAACCTGCCCCACGTATTCGGCTATAAAATCACCCGGAAAGTTGGCTTCAAACTTTTCTTTGTTTTCAAAGGGGTAATGAAACTGGGCATATGGCATGCTACCGCTTTCAAACCAACAGTCCAGCACCTTTTCTATACGGGTATATTTAACCCCGTCCAGCTCAAAACTAACGTCGTCCACCCAGGGGCGGTGATAGTCGTCTAGTCGCTGGCCAGATAGCTGCTCTAATTCTTCATAACTGCCAACAACTTTGATTAACTCCTTACCACTGGCGTCAACACCCTTCCAAACCGGCATTGGAGTCGCCCAAAATCTGTCGCGACTAATATTCCAATCTGGCGCTGACTCGACCGTGTTTTTAAACCGCTTAGTCTTAATGTGCGGTGGAAACCAATTTATTTCGCCGTTTAGTTCTAGCATCCGCTGGCGCTGAGCATCTATATTTAAAAACCAACTGGGATGAGCTCGGTACATTAGTTTGGTGCCACAACGGTGACAATGAGGGTAGGAGTGAGTGATGTAATCGACTTTAAAAATCTTGCCCTCTTGATGTAACGTCTTGGCAATCTCTTTATTGATCTCCCAAACTAGTTGGCCTTTCCAGGGTCCTTCTGTATAAAAGCCGTTGTCATCTATAACGGATACCACGGGGATGCCGTGGCGTTTTGCAAGGTCATAATCTTCCTCTCCGTATGCCGGCGCCAAATGAACAATACCGGTGCCTTCATCCGTGCCAACGTAGTCAGCCGCCCAAACTTTGTGAGCGCCCTCACCTCGGTTTTCAAAGAGTGGTTCGTAGGTTTTACCAACCAAATCTCGCCCATGGATAAGATGTTCGACTTGGTAGTCGAGTATGTTGTGCTTCTCGTCTGTCAGCACGGTGTCTAGTAGCTTTTCGGCCAGTATCAGGTGTTGCTCACCAACTTTAACTTGTGCGTAGGTCTCAGCAGCGTTTACAGCGATTGCTGTGTTAGCCAGTAACGTCCAAGGAGTCGTAGTCCAAGCCAGCAAGAACACATGGTCTAAACTGTCAGCTGTCAGCTGTAAACTGTTTACTGTTTCGTCGGTCAGACGAAACTTAACGAAGACACTTGGGTCGGTGATGTCTTGGTAGCTATTGTCCATAGCCACTTCGGCTTTAGAAATAGGTGTAGCATCACGCGTGCAATACAGCAGTACTTTTTCGCCTTCGTAGATTTTGCCGTCTTCATATAACTTCTTAAAACCCCACCAAACAGACTCCATATATGGTGCATCCATGGTTTTATATGCGCCCTTAAAATCTACCCATCGGCCAATTCTATCGATGATTTCTTCCCACTCACTGCCAGTTTGATTCATATTTTCACGACAAGTGTTGATGTATTCCTCTAGGCTAATCTTGGTGCCTATATCGCGCTTATCGTGAATTCCCAGTTTCTTCTCTGTAAAGACTTCCGCCGGCAAGCCATGACAGTCCCATCCCCAAACTCTTTCTACCCGCTTGCCTTTCATTGTCCAGTAGCGCGGAACGGCGTCTTTGACCACACTAGACAGTAGCGTACCGTGGTGCGGAACACCCGTTATAAACGGTGGGCCGTCATAAAAAACATAAGCATTATCTGCCGGTCGCTGCTCAACAGACTTTTCAAATGTCTTGTTTTCTTTCCAATATTTGGTAACCTCGGCTTCGTACTCTTTGGCACTCTGCCTTGGCTTTTTTACAAACTTCACTTTAATTAAACTACCTTTTCTTGAAACATATAAAATAATTCCCAACCGTTGCTCTCATCTCTATAAATAATACCCTAGATAGCCAAAAGCTAAAAGGTGTTAGCTAAAGCTGGAGTTGAGCATGGTGCCGTCTTTTTTGTTGACATAGTGTAAATAAATATATACAATTATTGTATGGCTTCACAGACTATAAATATAAGCTTACCATCTGAGCTTGTTGATGAAATTGATGAGTTAGCTCGGCAAGAATTTACCTCACGTAGTGATGTTATTCGGACTTCCCTAATCAAGCGAGTCCGCTCATCTAAAAAACTAGCCCAAAAAGACTTGGCCGAAACACTAGCCTTGCTATACACAGCCTCCAAAGACCTAGAAACCTCTAACGTCTCCGACGAAGAAATCGATGCTTTTGTTCAAGACATCCGATCTAAATGACCCGCTTGGTTTTTGACACCTCGGCTATTGTAAAGATTCTAGCTAGCCCAGCCCGAACTATTTATCTAGCTAATATATTGCAAACCCACAAACTCTATACTTCCGATTATATTCGTGACGAGGTTGCTCGGGTCTTAGTGGGTAAATTTGGAAAAACAAAACCACGTGCCAAGTCTATTACCCGTGCCTACGCCAAGGTCTGCACTATCATAAAACCAGCCAACACTCACCAGCGAGTCCGAGACTGTAGCGACCAGCCGATTATCAACCTCTGCATAGAAGCCAGTGCCAAAATTCTCGTGAGTGATGATAAAGACCTGCTTAGCGCAACCATCCCAAACTGCAGAGTCATTACTTTTGCCAAGTTCTGGGCTAGCCAAGAATAAGTTTAACCAAAACTGCTATTGAGCATAGTGCCGTCTTTTTTAGTGAAGTCGGTTTCCGTACCCACCACATAACTAACTATCTCATTCATTAGTGGAAGATGATCGTCTTGCCACATGGCGGCCATATGCCCATCTTTTTCTATCGCCAGTAATGCTGGATAGCGGACCACGTCATACAGCTTAGCCATTTCCCAGCCCTCTTTGGTATCAACGCTAACTAGCTCTATTACCCTGTCTGGCCGACGCATATGGTATTCATGGGCATAGTCTTCTACTCTACCACCATGGTCTGATTTTGGATGATAGAGCGCGACTATTCTCATGGTGCTAGTGTATAGTTTTTGAGCTTACAGGTCTAGAAATATCTACTGATAACCTGGTGAAGCATACCTAGCTCCAACCCCACTGGATGGTACTAGATCGCCGCCGGGTCTTTGGCCTTTACTCCATGCTGTACCTGTTATCGGCCAGCCACCCCCGGGATTCCAGCGGTTCCAGCCAACTGGATAGTTATCTTCATTCGCCCAAGCTAGTTTTGCCAAATAACTAACATATAAGTCAGATTGTACGATTGGCCAGTTTTGGGGCTGGTCAAAATTCTTCCAAAGCGAGTAGTTGCCGTACTGCCCAGTAGTCTGTACCACATCAATACTGTGAAACTCCCAAGTACTTATTGGTGACTGTGTTTGCAGATTATGCGGCTGTATCTGCAGACCGGTGCCTGTAGTGCGGATTGTTACTTGGTTAAGGCGAAGTTTATATGGGCCGCCATAGCTTTGGATGCCATCAGTATGGATTTCAGCGCTTGCCGGAATAACACCTCCCGGATACTGAGTTGGGTGCATCGCCTCAATGCGGGTATTTTGTATCTGCACTTCAGGACGCGTAGTAGCAGACTGCATTGCGAGCTGGATACCCTGACCCCACATATCATGAATCCACATTCCTTCTATGTGAACTATGCCAGTAACTCCCGATGCAATTACGATACCTATAGCGTCACCCGTCTGACCTGGAGGAACTGTGTTTGCGCGATAAAGTTCTCCACCAATAATCACAATGTTTCGCCCACCATTAAGCGTAATTGCTGGTGAACCATTGGTGCTATTACTGGTCATTGCACTGGCTGGCATCTTAATAATGTAGTCTTGCCCAGCATTTAGCTGAGGCGACCATGGTCCGACAGCCGGTGCGTTAATAGTAATTGGATTAGTGAGAGTTGGTGGCGCCCATCTTAACTTGCCCGCTGCCGGAGAAGTGCCTGTAGCAGTAATTGTTATTGAC
>JAYTJL010000060.1:0-9108 GCA_043731125.1 Candidatus Saccharimonadota bacterium | reverse complement strand
AGTGATAAAAAAGCCCCCCCGGCTCCAAAACGGCGTAAGACCCATTCTAAAATTTTCCTTCGCCTAGTTGATTTTATTGGTGTGTTGGCTATTTTTGGCTTGTTTGGCTACAGCCTTTTAATCAGCAGCAATCCAAAAGTCATTGTTAGCAACACCGGGTTTAATAGCGTAGAGACTTACAAGATCACCACTACCGAATATATGTCGGCGATTAGTGCTCGTAACAAAATCACGTTCGATGAAGAAAGCCTAGTTAAACAACTTCAATCACGGTTTCCGGAGATCAATAATGTGGCTGTAGAGCTGCCGCTACTTAGCCCAGTAGCGGTAGTACGATTGGACATAACAAAGCCAGTGTTTATTCTCAATAATTCAGGCAGTCTTTTCATTGTCGGTGACAATGGTCGTGCCGTTACTTCCGCCAAGGATTATGCTAGTCTAGCTGACTTACCGGTAGTCAATGATGAAACCGGCTACAGAGCAGTCCTGGGACGGCAAGTGATGAGCGAAGATGGGGTAAAATTCATCAACCAACTGCTGGCTGTATGCAAGGTTAACGGTATAAGTATTCAAAGCATTACCTTGCCACCGATTGCACAGGAGATTAGACTCCGTGCTGCCGGAGATGCGTATTTTGTGAAATTGCTATTAAGTGGTGATGCCAACATACAAACAGGGCAGTACCTTGCTGCTCGTGAACGGTTTGAAAACAGTGAAAAACCAAGTGAGTATCTTGACGTGCGTGTGCCAGGGAAAATATATTATAAGTAGCGGGCGGCGAACGTCTCTTAGAGTGCTGCGTACTTCTCCCTGTTCTTCTGTGCAATGTTCGTTTTTTGTTCAACAAGGATATCCATGTCTAAGTAGAAAAACATATAAACATAACTAAATTATACAAATGTCAAATATTTATACAAAAGGGAGATAGCAGGGGAAAAAGTATACAAAGCTGTAGGAAACAACAAAAGTCAAATATATGTATACAGTGAGCTTGCAGAGCTGTGGATAAGTTATACATTTCACGGCAACGATTGAGTTTTTCACAGACATTCGGAAGTTGTGATTAGCTAGTTGGTGGTAAGATGCAGATTAAACTTTAGAAGCAGCGCATCAAGCTTAATGTAGATAATAGGTACATCCTACCCTGTTAACAAGGTAATGCTAATCAACACAGATGTCGATATATAGAGTCGCAAAATATACATTGTGCGACGTGATTCGTATATTCAAATATCCCCCTGCTGGCGGCTTTGTTACTGATTGTGCATTTACTTATAAATATTTTTGTTTCCTGTTCCCGGTACTTTTTGCCGCGCACGTACTTACCTTCCGCCTATATGCTTATTTAGCCATTGTTGACCTACCAGATAGTGTTCGTAAATTGTTCTGAAATTGAGTGATTAGATACAATAAAGCTGATACTCAACCTGCCCTTAACGGAGTTTGATTACCACGCTTTCGCTGTCTGTATTTGGTTTTATGCTTTCAATGGGTGGCTGAGGCGTGTTGTGCTGCTGGGCTGTATCTCCGCTAGCTGATTTTTTCTTACGTGAGCGTCTACGACGTTTTTTGGCCGGTAAATCTGGGCTGGGGGATGAGTTATGAGGGTTTGGTGACGAATGTGGCGTGCGACTCACAGCTTGGGGTGCGGGAGTACTACCAGCGGCTTTGCCAAGATGCGCGGCGAGGTTTTGGAATGGTCTATGGTGAGTCTGTTTGGGTACTGGTTGCTGGGCTGGTGAGGCCTTGTCAGCGTTGTTAAGTTGGACCTGAGCTTTTGTGCGTAAGTTGGGATTGCCGGCGTTGGGCGGGTTGTTAGAATGGGACGATTGTTTGTCGATTTGAAGACCAGACGCGGCTCTGACCATTTTCTCAACAACATCGTGGGGCTGGGTGTATCGAGCGCGTGATAGTTCTATTATTGATGCGGTTGAATCTATGGGGGGTATGGGTAGGTTGAGTGTTTTGGCTGAAAAAGCAGGCGCTTTTTCATCACCAATCATCATTGTTGTAACAAAATAGCGGCTGTGTTGTTGAATGAGGTCGGTGGCCTCAAATTGCGGAGTAAAGTACTTCTCCAGGAACGGAGCGTCGTCTGGGCTGATACGGAAGCACAATATTGTACCGACATTGCCGAATACGGCGTCACGGACCGGCTCGCCCATTTGGGAAATGTATTGATTGGCAACAGTTAAATTGAGGCCGTATTTGCGGGCCTCAGACAAAATTACTGCAAATGAATCGGTGGCAAAGTTCTGAAATTCGTCGACGTAGAGGAAGAACGGTCGTCGGTCTGCTTCTGCTACGTTGGCGCGGCCCATGGCAGCAAGCTGTATTTTTGTGACCATCATAGCTCCTAAAATAGCGGCATTATCCTCACCGACTAAGCCGCGGGAGAGGTTGACTATTAATATCTTACCCTCATCCATAATTTTGCGGATATTAAAAGTACTTTTGGGTTGGCCAATTATGTTGCGGATCATAGGGTTGGCTGTAAAAGCTCCTACTTTATTCAGTACTGGTGCTACCGCCTCAGAGGCAAACTTGTCATTCCAGGCAGCAAACTCGGTAACCCAGAAGTTTTTGACCACTGGGTCGTCTATGTAGCTGATAACTCCCTCACGGAATTTCTTATCCACCAACATGCGAGTAATGTCTAGCATGGTGGCATTTGGATAATCTAAAAGCGCAAGTAAGGTGTAGCGCAAGATGTATTCCAGCCTTGGACCCCAACTATCCACAAACAGTCGCTTTAACACCCCAACCAGCTCAGAACTAATATGTCCTTTTAGGCTGGGGTCACTGATTTCTAGTGGGTTGAAGCCAATTGGGTGAGCTGTATCGGCGGGGTTGAAATAAACTACGTCATCTATCCTACGGGGTGGAATAAAACTAAGGACATGTTGAGCGTAGTCACCGTGGGGGTCGATTACAGCAAACCCTTGGTCGTAATAGATATCAGAGAGGGTTAATAACTCCAATGCTCCTGACTTTCCTGTACCGGTCTGACCTAAAATGTAGATGTGTCGTCCCCTGTCTTCGCGCCAGGCACCGAAGATGGTGTTATCACCCCTAAAGTTGGTCACTCCAAAGAGGCTAATTTCGCCCTCCTTCCCTGCCTCGGCAATGGGGACATTGGGTGGTGGTTCGGCTGTGCGGGTGGTAGCCCAGAGAATATTAGGGGTTTCCACAGACATATGTGGCAGGTGGAACAGGCTAGCAAGTTCCTCTATATTAAGAATGTACCCCTTGTCCACGAAATGTCTAGCTAAGCATTCCACCTGTTTTTCCCTGTCAAAACTTACCACGTTGGCTTCAAAGCCGTTCAAATTTGTAGTGTTAAACTGCTTGAAAGCACCTACCAAGGCCTGGATGCGTAGCTTTGCTGTGTACTGGTCGTGCCCAGCGTAGAGGATGCGGACTTTTACCTGGTAGCCGAGTTTTACTGTTTTGGTTTCTATGGCTGCAATGCGTGACTTGTCGCGTTCTGAGAGTTCGGGGGCCTTGACCTCACCTCCGCTCAACTGTTCGGGTGGTTTTGCAAGCGCACCAAAGACTTGTCCAGCGTAGCTGAGAGTGTTTCCGCCTACACCGCCACCAAAAGTGCCTCGGCCACTTTTAATTCGAGCTACAGCCTTCGAACCTTTTTTATGCCAATCGTCGGACACTGGCCTTGCCATTATCTGTATCCATAGTTCTTCATCTTCTTTGTCGAGCTTGGCTAACGAAGCTGTAATGGCTGCTAGTGGGTCAACTTCAAAGCTAGGGAAGGTTTTAATTGGCAAGGTCTCTTCGTCTATTAATTTTAACTCCACACTATGGATAACAGACTGGTGCAACTTGCGGTTGGCGTAGTCTTCAGTCTGTTCAAATATCTGGGCCGTGGGGTACTGCGCATATATCTGACCCTCCACAAAGGCTTGCAGATGTTTTGGAGTCCAGATGAAAAAACGAATTCTCTGACCAATAGCAACTATCTCAAGGCTAATATGTTCCTGCATGGTACTACTGGTGCGGAGTTCTTTGCGAGAGCGTAATATTCCATGTAGTGACGCTAGCATTTGTTCGGCTGAGAGTTCTTTTTTGTCGTTATTTCGGGGCACTTCTAACAAGAGTAGGCAGTGTTCGTGATCGACAACGATTTTTTGTTTAAATAATCCCATAACAACCAAAGAGCAAGAAATTGCTCTAGTGCTTTAATTATACACCGAAGTTAGGGAACCTCTAGTCACTTATATGACTTTAGGGACTTGGGTGTGTTTATTTATCGGCCAAGTAGTAGGTAGCTTTGGCGGTTCGTTTGAACTGTGGTTTGCCTTGCAGGTTAAGCAGGATAGTCGTTTCTTTGACTTGACGGGTCTTTAGGACTCTTTTAACAATCTCGTCTCGGTGAAGAGGGCCACCTTCTTTTTTGAGTACTTCAGCTATAACGTCAGAAACGGTGCCCTTTTTATAGCCCCATTCTTTGAGTGCATAGATACCACGGCCGATCAATACAAAACGACCGTCTTTGATGAGTTCGTTGTGTATGGCTTGAGTGGTAACGTCTTTTCTCTTGAACTCACTGTCTTTTATGGCTTTGGATATTTCGGAAAAGTGCATAGGTTTTTTGTTGTCATGCAAAATAACGTATATTTTGTCCCGAATATTTTTGGGGTTGACCATAGGCCACTTAATTAGTCCCCAGCGGTTATTGAGATTGGCAATACTTTTTGAGATATTGGCTAACGAGCGAACATGCATGACGTCGCTGTTACCAACCTTTTCAGCGATCTTTTCTATTGACGTTGGTTCGGCAATTTCTTTAATAGCATCAATTATTTTGGTAACGTGGTCGCGGATGGCCTTTTCGGTGTGTTCGGTGCTAAGGCCAACGGCGTGATAGAAATGATCGTTTTCGTCAATTACTGATAGGTTTGGTGATAATTCAGCCAAGAATGCAACCCTTGCTTGGTCGAGCTTGTCACCCTTCTCTGTTAGATGACCTGCTATGTCGCTTACTCGAGCTACTTTGCCCTGGGCACCGAGGTGAGTCGTGAAGGTGACCTCAATGTTGGTCATGTGGGGTAAGTCTTTGGAGCCGGCCTTTAACTTGGTCAAAACAGCTTTCTCTAGTTGGCGAACCCTTTCACGAGTAATTCCTAATAGTTCACCAATCTGTTCTAGTGTTTCACGTCGGTCAAATAGACCAAAACGTCGCGCTATAATTTCGCGTTCGCGTTCTCTGTCGATTGTTGCCAGGATGTCTTTAACAACTCCCTGAACTTCTAGCTGGCTGGTGGCTTGTTCTTGTTCCATACTTCCCTGTTATTTCAGTCTCTATAATAAAACTATTGATGTAATTATAAAACTTTAGTTTTCAAAAGTCAAACACTTTAATTAACTAATTTATTCTAACACTATTTAGACTCTATCGTCCAAAACCTTACAATGTATATTTATCTACACTACACTTTGCCAAGATGTAAACCTTGTGGAAAAGTGATTTATTTTTTACTTATGCTTTTTTTGCGACCGCCACCCCGCCAGGCTTTACCCGGGTTTTTGGCACGTTCATCTAATAATTTCTTGGCTGCAGCCTCTGTTAACTTTTTGGGGTCGTCGTCTTTTGGTATCTTTGCGTTAGTTTTGCCGTCGGTTACATATGGACCAAAACGACCGTTTAGGACCTGGATTTCACCAAACACCGCAATTACTCTTTCTTTCTCTAGTTTCTGTTTGGCAGCGATGAGGCTTCGAGCTTCTTTTTCGGTGATGGTGAAGGGGTCGTGGTCTTTAATGCTCACAAACAAGCTACCGACTTTAACATACGGACCGAATCGGCCGATGTCGGCGGTTATGGGTTGTCCGTCAGTTGTGGCACCAACATCTCTCGGTAAGTTGAACATAGGTAGTGCTGCTTGCAGGGTAATGTCGTCTAGTTTGGCCCCGTCGGGCATAGGTGCAAAGTGAGGTTTAGGGGCGTCTTTATCTTTTTTCTCAGGTGCATCGCCCATCTGTAGCATTGGTCCAAACCGACCAAACCGAGCATATACTGGCTCGCCACTGGCTGGGTCTTTACCCAATAGACGTGATTGGAGGGTTTCGGAACGACTCGCGTCGGCTGATTTTTCGACGTGTTTGTGAAAGGGCTGGTAGAAGTGGTCTATCATCTCCTCCCAGGCTAATTTGCCCTCTGCGATGTCGTCGAACTCGGCTTCAGCCTTCGCCGTAAAGTCGTAGTCCATAACCGTAGAGAAGTATTTGATAAGAAAATCAGTGACAATTTCAGCAAGTTGAGTTGGTAGTAGCTTGGCCCTGTCCGCTCCGGTAGTAACTTCATCTGTTGATTCAGAAATATTCTTGTCTTTTAGTTCCAGTCGGACCAGTTGTCGAATCTCACCCTCCAAGTCTTTTTTCTCTACGTATTCCCGGGCCTGAATGGTACCAATAGTCGGAGCATAGGTGCTTGGCCGACCTATGCCGAGTTCTTCTAGTTTTTTTACCAGGGCTGCTTCGGAGTAGCGAGCTGGAGGTTTGGAGAAGTTTTGCAAGGCTGTGATTGTCTGGCGTGTGAGCTTGTCGCCAGCTTTTAGTTCAGGGAGCAATTTGTCGTCTTTGCCGCCGCCGTATACTTTCAAAAATCCGTCAAATACTAGTACTTCGCCGCTGGCAATAAATTTGTTTTTGGATTCAGAAATATCTATGACTACCTCAGTCTTTTCAACTGCAGCTGGGGTCATTTGGCTGGCCAGAGCCCTTTTCCAGATTAGCTGGTATAGTTTGGTTTGCTGGGCATCTTTGCCCGCCGTTATTTTGTCAAAATGGGTTGGTCGGATTGCTTCGTGAGCTTCTTGCGCACTGGCATTTTTAGTCTTGTAGTTACGGACTTTCGAGTACTTTTCACCAAATTCGGATTTAATATATTTTTGAGCGGCGTTGATTGCTAGGCCCGAAAGATTGGTGCTGTCGGTACGCATATATGTAATGTGACCTGATTCATATAACCGCTGGGCCAACGTCATGGTTTGTCGCACGCTGTAGCCAAGTTTGCGAGACGCTTCCTGCTGGAGCGTGCTGGTGGTAAAAGGCGCAGAAGGGTTGCGGCTGCCTGGTTTTTGGTTGACGGTTGCAACAGTGAAGCTGGCGCTAGTGAGATTTTCTAGTACTTTTCTAGCTTCGGTTTTGTTGACAGGTTTGGTGTCGTATTCGGCGTTGAATTCGTTATCAGAGCCTTTAAACACAGCTGATACCTTGTAGTTTTCTTTTGAACTGTGTGCACCTATCTCTCTTTCGCGCTCGACTATTAGACGTACGGCAACGCTTTGAACCCGTCCGGCGCTAAGTCCGGCGCGAACTTTTTTCCATAATACTGGGCTTAGTTCGTAGCCAACCAACCTATCAAGTACTCGCCGGGCTTGCTGTGCATCTACTAACTTTGTATCGACGTGGCGTGGCTTTTTGATGGCTTCGGTTATGGCCTCTTTGGTTATTTCATGAAAAACTATCCGCTTAGTCTTGGAGGGCTCTAAATCAAGCGCATGACAGATATGCCAGGCAATAGCCTCTCCTTCGCGGTCTTCGTCGCTTGCTAGCCAAACGGTTTTACCCTTGGCTGCTTTTTTTAGCCCGGCCACTATTGCGGTTTTGTCCGGAGAAATTTCGTAGGTTGGCTTGTATTTATTAGCTACATCAATGCCAATGTCTTTTTTTGGCAGGTCACGGATGTGTCCATAGCTACTCTCAACCGCGTAGTCGCTTCCGAGGAATTTACCTATTGTCCGGGCCTTGGCGGGACTTTCTACAATTACTAGATTTTTTGGCATAAGCTAGTCCCTAGTCTTGAAAATAAGTCGCATTATGTCAAGTTTTTGTTATGATTTGTTTCTTTTTATGTGGTATCCCAGACACCCGCGCCTAAGGGACGAATGAAACCGGATATCTCTAACATAGTAAGCGACGAACTAAAAGTGTTGCTGTCTACGTCTAGTGCAACAGCTAGTTCTTCTTGGTTGTTTACGCCGCTACGGATTAGTTCTAGTAGTTTTGCTTCCGATACCGAACCATTAAATTCCCTAACAAGCGGAGTGGTCCGTTTGAGGTTGAGGGCTAAAAGTACATCTGAGACGTCGGTTACCATAGTGGCACCGCTTTTAATGAGGTTGTTGGTACCTTCTGAGCCTGGGCTGGTTATGTTGCCAGGAATGGCTAGTACGGTTTTGCCTTGGTCTAGAGCAAATCGCGCGGTGTGCATGGTACCGCTTTTTAAAGAGGCCTCTGTTATGAGAAGTGCGTCGGCTAACCCGCATACAATCCTGTTACGAGCTACAAAATTTTGCTTGAAAGCTGGAGTTGGGATTGGATATTCAGACAAAATCGTCCCACCTGAGTTAACAATTTGAACAGCCAGGTGTCTATTTGCGGACGGTCCAATCCTGTCTAGACTGCTCGCCAATACAACAACAGCTGTACCGCCGGCCCGTAGTGTGGCGGTGTGAGCGGCAGCATCCACACCGTAAGCCAGACCACTGACAATCACCACACCGTGGTTGGCTAGTTCGCTGACAATCCTTGTAGTGGCCGTCTCACCGTAGACACTTATACGACGGCTACCGACTACAGCTACTTTAGGCGCATCTAACCATGTACTGGGGTGGGAGCCAATAAAATAGAGTTGTTTGGGCGGGCTGGGAATATACCGAAGTACTGTCGGGTAACCAGGGTCGGTAAGCATAAGAGCATTGACATTATTCATAATATATTAAAAGGTATTGACACAAAGACATTTATTTGCTAAAATTGCAACTTGTAATGTTCCTTTACGGAATTATTACGCACCTTATACCCCCAATTTCTAATTTTTCGCTTATTACAAGCGAATCGTTAGATTGTTTAAGAGTCAATTGCGAGTTAAAAAATTCTAAGTAGTTACCCTCCACTTATTATTTTTCGTAGTTTTAGTCCCGGCACTTACCATGCAGTTACATGCACTCACTTCAAGACTCTAGCTAGGTTTGATACCAATGTCTATTGTAAAGAAAACAAACCTTATCCCTATTTGACTTCAGGATTAGTGTCGGGAAACTCTTAAACAAACTAACCCCTTTAACCTCGTTCACTGATTTATCA
>JAYTJL010000059.1:0-14269 GCA_043731125.1 Candidatus Saccharimonadota bacterium | reverse complement strand
CGAAAAGCATTTCGCCCGGATCAATCATAGTTCCCCCCAAGTTTTGCCGTGGGTTATGTCTACTTTTAGTTTTACTGGCAGTTCGTAGACTTCTTCCATGGTCTCCTTAAGCAAATCGCCAACCACTTTTGCATCCTCTGCTCTACACTCCACAAGAATTGAGTCATGAATCTGCAAAAGCATCTTCGGTTTGACTGATGACTGATGACTGATGACTGATGACTGATCAAAGTTCTCCTGAACTTTGATCATCGCCAGTTTGGTTAAGTCTGCGGCGGTACCCTGCAAAGGCATATTAACGGCTGCACGGTATGCGCCCTCGCGCACAGCGAAGTTAGAGCTCTGAACATCTGGCGTAGGCCGTCGACGGCCAAGCATGGTTTCTACATAACCCTGCTCTAGTGCCATTTTGCGAGTAGCGTCTATATATTCTTTCAGCTTGGGCCGTACTTCAAAGTACTTGGCTATAAATTCTCGCGCTGCTGTGAAAGTCATGCCTGTTTGCTCTGCCAAACCATGTGGGCCCTGGCCATACAAAATGCCAAAGTTTACAGCCTTGGCCTCGTAACGCTGTTGTTTGGTGACATCTTCTGGTTTAATACCCAACACCTCTGCCGCGGTTAATACATGAATATCTTGGTCTGCGTTAAAAGCCTCAATCATATCCTTGTCGCCGGCTAGTACGGCGGCCAGGCGCAGTTCAAATTGGCTGTAATCTGCACTAACAAGTACATTCCCTTTTTCTGCCACAAAGGCTGTACGAATGCGTTTGCCAAGGTCTGTCCTAACAGGAATGTTCTGCAAATTCGGGTCTGCACTAGACAGTCGGCCTGTTGGAGCAATAGTTAGGTTAAAAGTTGTATGCACCCGGCTATTTTCATCAACCAATTCCGGCAAGGTATCTACGTATGTGTTTTTTAGTTTTGCCGCCTCGCGGTACTGACTTATCAAATCAATAATAGGATGTAGGCCTCGCAATTTAGCCAGTTCACTAGCGGCTGTAGAATATCCAGTTTTAGTTTTTTTAATAAACTGGGTTGGCAGGTCTAGAGTGTTAAACAGTATATCGGCCAGCTGTGAGGGCGAGGCAATATTAAACTCTTGGTTGGCATGGCCATATATATTTTGCTCTAGGTCGGAGATGCTTTCTTCTAACTCCTTAGAAAACTTATTTAGGTACTTACCATCTAGTTTTATTCCCGCCATTTCCATGTCTGCCAATACAGCTGTTATTGGCCATTCAATGGTCTTAGCTAAGTTGTTTAAGGTTGGTGTTGACTTGAGTTCTTTGGCCTGAAAATCATATAGGCCGGCAATCACAGCCATGATTTCTGGCAAGCGATTTACAAAGTCTTCATCGGGCAAATCTTCAAACGCCGCGCCACCATAATCAAGGCTTTCTTGCGCCAAATCAGTAAGGCTCTGAGCCCGTAGTAGTGCATTAATTAAAAACGCTCCAACAAGCACACAATGCTCCACTTTTACTTCTGTTACACCTATAGTTTTTAAGACTTTAACAGCGCTCTTAACGTCGTATCCGATTAAGTTTTTACCTTCAAAGATAGCGGCAACTTTTTTGCTGTCTAGTTTGGCAAGATCCAGTATGTATACTTCGTCATAAGATCCAAATGCTAAGTATTTTGGGTTGGTTCCGTGCTTGCCAGCAGCGCGAGAATGAACAAACAAATAATCCGTTTTTGGCAGCTTTATGCCAGCCAGTGATTTATTGTCGCTGATTGTATTACTTTTGGGCAACTTTAGGTTAGTGCTACGACTAATTGCTACGTCCCCGCTCTCCGCGTTTAGCTTCATACCGTCCGGCAAATTACGCAGAAGTGTGCGGAACTCTAACTTTTGTAATAACTCTTGCAGGGCTTTAGTGTCTAACTTATGAGCATCCATAGCTTTATAATCCAGCTTCACTGGTGCATCTATCCATATTTCGGCAATTTTTTTAGACAAGTAGGCTGAGTCTTTACCGGCTTCTAACTTTTTACGAGTTGATTCTTTAATAAGGCTTAAATTGTCATATACCCCGTCTAGGGTTTTGTATTCTTGCAGCAAGCCTATCCCAATCTTTTCTCCAATACCAGGCACACCAGGAATATTGTCGCTACTATCCCCCTTCAGGGCTTTCAAGTCTAGAAATTGGTTAACCTCAAGTCCATATTTTTCCGTAAAACTCTCCAGGTGGTACTCTTCTATGTTAGAAAAGCCTTTTTTGAGTGCATAGACTTTGGTGTGGCTATTCACCAACTGCAACATGTCCAAGTCAGATGTAATTAGCATTGTTTCTATATCTTTTTTCTGTGCCTGAGTGGCCAAAGCACCCATAATGTCGTCGGCTTCATAGTCATCAAGTTCTATTAGTGGCCAATTAAAAGCCTCGAGTAGTTCGTGCAAAATTGGTATTTGAGCATAAAAGTCTGGTGGTGCTGGTTTGCGACCAGCTTTGTACTGCGGGTACAATTCCAGCCGTTTTCGAATGTTGGTCTTGGGCTTGTCCCATGCCACGGCTACATAGTCTGGTTTGAGTTTTTTAAGTAGTTCTAGACTCATGGCCGCAAAGCCATAAACCCCTCCGGTTGGCGTGCCGTCACGGGTAGAGAGATTTGGCATGGCATAGTAGCCTCGGTAGAATACCGATTTACCATCAATAATTGCCAGTTTTTTTCTTGATGATTGCATCACAGCGTCCTGCTTACTGGCAGAGCCAGCAACACTGCCGCTATTTGTGGCGCTATACTGCGTTGCCAACTCCGTTGCTCAATCGCCGTAGTTTTTCTACGACTTATTCCGCTACTCACTGGCGCCTTGTCTAGCATCCACATGCAAACCATCAACCCGCTCTCATTCATAGGTATAATTATACGCTGGTAATACAGATATAAAATCGCTTATTCTTTTCCCGGGCCAGGCTCTGGAACTTAGAACTTTTCGTTTTTGGGGACAACAATTATCATCAGTAAAAATGCCAACACAAACATCAACGCCGAATAAAACCCAACTGTTCCCCATAGCTCAATGCGGTAGGCCTGACCGTAATTGCCAAAAAAGTAGCGCACTACAGCTAGCGAGTAGGCTGCAACCGACAAAGTAGTAGCGGCCATTAGCGCACTCCGGCTACGCAATGACGCAGCAGTAATTATTGGCACAGCAAAAAGCATGACTGATTTGCTAGCTAGCCCTCTTTGCCAAGACACATTATATGCAGCAAAAATTATGTCAGCCACAACTAGTACTATTATAAAAACAACGTAGAGCGATAAGTTAGAGAATTTCATTCTAGCCAAGTACCAAATCACAGTATTGACTATCAGTAGTACTCCAGCGGCTGTCCATAACTGTAGTGCCGCGTCGTGAGTATACAAATTCCATGAGTCAAAGACCACAATAGACAATATGTATACACCAATGAATGCAAAGTGTACCCGCGTAATGCGTACCGCAGTTGTATGCAACCAGTCAGCCAAATATGTATTTTTCTTTTTTGCCACCATTACTAGTGTTATTAAACCACAAGCATCTGTGCCGGGCAATCAAATACTAAAGTTCTAGTAGGTTGAATTCGCCGGGGTTGGCCGCACGGTTTGATTCGTTGGTGTCGCCTAACTCGCCTGTGTCACTGCCGTCTTCTACGTCTGGTTGGTCTGGGCACCAGCAACGATGGTCATTTACGCGCCAGTCGGCTGCTACATCAGTATCTACGTGGAATGGTCGGCGTTCTAGTCTGTCGCCGCTAGTGACATTGGCAATGCTTGGTGTGAAGGCAGTTGTGTCCGTACCCCAGCTGAGTGTGTCTACCACTTGGCCTTGGCCATTTTTTATCACCAATCTGTCGCCTGCATACTGTAAGCCGTTTGCTAGGTAGGGTGTGAAGCGGTATTGGCGAAGTTTTTTGAATTCAAAACCGTCTGGAATGTTGATGATTGTGCCACTATTGTCTTCAACTCTCCAGCCATTGGCTGTAAAGTTTTGGTGAGTCCAATTTTGAATAACAATAATTGGCCTGACATTTTTGCTAACAGTATTATTAGCCGAACACCGCATAACAATCTTCCGCAAAGTAACATGCGGCCCCTCAACCGGCGGTACAACTACGCCCGATGAGATTGTGTTATCTGTCAGAGTTGCTTGGCTAGACATCGCAGCATACACAACCGGAACCAATACAAAGCCAACAATTACCAACGCCAACATTGAGGATTTAGCTGCCATGGCATATTTTGGCCCGTTATGAGCTTTGCGCAATCGCATTCGAATAAGCGGTGAGACATATGATCCGGATAGCTGATAATAACGTTTTAGCCTCTGTACTTCCCTGGCAATTATAATTAGTGACGGAATATAAATTATTAGCAACAACCCCAATGGTTTTTTAACAAAATCTATTGCGTAACCTACATACGGCAGATGGGCATTCACCTTGCCAACGACAGATTTTTGCGGAACAGGCGCGTCAACGCCCTTATTAGCGTCACCCTTAACAATGAATGTTTTGGGTCCATTCGCAAGACCGAGTTTTTGAACAACCCTGTGAGTAATTGTTACTTTTGGATCTTTTGGACTGAGGTACGTAATAACATCCCCAGCTTGTAACGAATTTACGGGAACGCCCTTCACTAACACCAATGCGCCCGGATCAATGTTCGGGCGCATGCTTCCAGTCTGAACGGATAGTGCTTTCCATCCAGAAAAGGGCAAGCTTATAGCTGCTAACAGCAAGGCAAGTGCTGCAATTGCAGCAAAACCAGCAAATTTAAGCGGTATTAAAAGCTTGCCCATATTTTATTTTGTTTAGTTACTAAATTACTTCTGCTTCGTTGGTACCAGTGAAGACAAGGCTAAAGCCAGTGTCGGCAGCTGGGCCACTGCCAGTTACAGCACCTGGAAGAAGTTTGACTTGTATATCAAAGTTCTCTGTTTCACCGTCTAGCAAGGTACCTGCACCGCCAGAGCCTGGGACATTGTTAAAGACTGCTTCTAGCTGAGCTAAAGTAAACTCAGAAACATCTAATGGGCTGTTGTTCGTGAACTTAATCATTACTTTTGTCTTGTCTAATGAACCTGTTGCTGTGCCGACAGTTGCATAGACTGTTACATCTAGATCTACAGTTCCAGTGTTTTTTAATGAGAACTGCTGGGCAGCTCCATAATCTTCCCCTGGTACTAAGTTGTTGAATACGAAACCACCGTCGGTAGAATTAAAGTCTACACCATCTGCTGGGTTATCAACCTGTAATGTTGCTGTCGCACTTGATACTGTGTTGTCTGTTAACGTTGCTGTACTGCTTAATGCAGCAAATGTCACGCCGCCGGCCAGCACAACCACTGCTCCAACGGTTCCGATGGCGCGTGCCGCCGGATTAATTTTGCGTATGTTTACCATACCCACCCCCTATATTTGCCTCACTGCTCTCTCTCGCAATTACAGATTGGCTTAATTAATTGTGCTTATATTATCTCACGTCAAATAATCATAAGCACTAAGTGCTTTTAGCAACGTTGTACAAATCGCAAGAAAATTATCCTTGCAATAGTCGCCAGTTACTAGTCTTTAGTCGCTAGTAGCTACAAGTAACAAGAACAGGGGCAGATATTCAAAAATACTTGACTTGTTAAGTATTTTTAAAGGAACGGCTTTAGGGCTTTTTCGGCGGCGTTTTTGAAGGCGTTAGCATCATCGCCATCGTTGATTAGAGTGATGTCAGCCCTTTCTTTAACACCAAATAGGTTGAGAGTGTGTTGGTCGCCTTCATAATGGTACATTTGTTCTTGTTCTTCGACTAGAAATTCTTCAAAACTAACTTGGTCTTCAGTTCCGCGGTTGCGACTTGTTAATCGGCTGTATCGCACGTGTGGGTCTGCATCTACCCAGACAACCTGGCCGCCGAGCCTGTGTACTTCATCTGCCTCGCCGTAGTTGCGCAAACTGCCGATTACTAAGCCTTTATATTTTTTATCATCAAATTTATCTACTGCTTTATCTACTAGCACACCAAGCCCTTGTTGGCGTCGCCACTCGGCGCTTAGATGCCGAAGGCTTTTGCGTGATAGGTGCTCCCCGCGCTTGGTAAGTTCGGCCCGTAATATATCTGACACCGAAACCCACTGCCAGCCGTGTCTTTCTACCAACATTTCCCCAACAGTATCTTTTCCAGAGGCGTCTGTTCCGCTCAGCCCAATCAATTTCATTACTCAAATCTTATATACAGCAACCTACTTTAGCAACCTAAGATGTTAAAATATTTCGTTTAAACCACATCTTTCAGCTTCTTCCCTTAGCTTCTCGAGTGTATTATTCTCTATTTGTCGGATTCGTTCTTTGGAGAGTGAGTAAATAACGCCTACTGCATCAAGTGTCTGCGCTTCGTGGCCAAGTAGCCCAAAACGTCTAGCAATTACATCCCTCTCGCGGGGAGTTAGATAGTCTAGTAGTTCCGTGATTGATTGGTTAACCAACGGCTCTGTGCCAAGCTCTTCAGTGCTTACTGTATTTTGTCTACCACCGAGCACTCCACCCTCATCTGGTATGATATCTCCCAGTTCTAAGTTTCCGTCCTCACTTATCGCTATATTTAGCGAAGACGGTTCAACAGCCATAGCAATTCTAGCTAATTCATATTGGCTACTACATACGCAAGCCGCTTCTATGACCTCTTCTTCTGTTGGGGTTCTACCAAGCAAGGATGCTAGGTAGTTTTCTGTCCTTCTGATTTTACTGATTGCATCAGCAACATGAGAGGGAGTACGTACTATTCTGTTCTTGTCCGCAAGACCGCGCCAAATAGCCTGGCGAATCCAGGTAGTTGCATACGTGCTGAATTTATAGCCCAGCTCATAGTCATACTTTTCAGTTGCCCTCATAAGACCAATATTGCCCTCTGAAATTAAATCCATAAAAGGCATTCCGCGACCTCTAAATTTTTTAGCAACGGACACAACCAATCTCAAATTAGCAGATACCATCTGCTCTTTAGCCTCTTTGTCACCATTTTGCGCCCGCCTGGCTAAAGCAACCTCTTCGGTGGCCGTGAGCAATGGGATTCTACTAATCTCTAATAAGTAGTCGCTTAGTGTATCCTGTCCGCCAGGGTGTGCTTGTGATACAACATCTGGCTGATATTCGGTTATAGTGTCAGTTGCCTCTATACCTATACCTGCGATAATCGTCTCTGTACTCCCATTAGCTGTTTGGATTGGGTGCACTAGAACACTTTTCTCACTATCAAAGTCTAGTGAAAGATCACCATCCACCAATAAATCACCATTAATTAGAGTTGGTTGATGGCGAATGTCTACAGCGCTTTCCATGACGTAAGAGTATACAATAATATTTACTAGAAAACAATACTTTGCTTAATGCAAGTTTATCTCTGGTTGGTAGGCGCACACGCCAGAAGCGTTGCTACCATCAGGTAGGTCAATCTCGTATAAATAACTATTCCTCTACGGGTGTCTGATGAGATGCGTCCAACTGCTCTGCTCTTAACATAGCTATTCTCCCAAGCGATTTACGTACTATGATGCCTACGCGTCCCGGTGCTGTACCCTCTTGAATTGCTATTTGTTTGCGTGATTATGGCTCATTATCTGCAAGTCCATATTTTGCTTCAATAATGCGCCTGTTTCTTTCGCTAAGTGTTGATAGCGCCAATTCAACATCCATCCCATCTAGAGTCTGGCCAAAGTCACTATCTGGCCGGGGGCTGTATAGTACTTCATTGGTACGAGCTGGTAATTCTGACTCACTCATAATTACTATAGTCTCTACTAACCAGTCTACTGTAAGTATTCGTGGAGCTTGCGAGTGTCTTTGTGCTTGCGTAGTTTGGCAAGAGCCTTGGCCTCAATTTGACGTATACGCTCACGGGTAACACTAAATTCTTGACCAACTTCTTCTAGGGTGTGGCTTTTGCCGTCTTCTAGTCCAAAGCGTAGTTTTAGAATTTTTTGTTCCCTTTCAGTCAAAGTGCCTAATATTTGTCTGACCTGCTCTTTTAGCAACTGCTCAGAAGCGGACTGGGTGGGGGTTTTGGTATCTTCGTCTTCAATAAAGTCACCTAGCACGCTGTCTTCTTCGTCGTCACGAACAGAGGCGTCCAACGAACTTATGTCTTGTTTGATTTTCATGATGTGTTCTACTTTGTCAACATCCATCTCCATGGCCGTAGCGATTTCCTCGTTGGTGGGCTCACGGTTGTATTCTTGTGTTAGTCGGCGCTGAGTACGTAAAAGTTTGTTGATAGTCTCTACCATGTGCACAGGAATACGAATTGTGCGGGCCTGGTCTGCTATAGCACGAGTAATAGCCTGGCGAATCCACCAAGTTGCGTAAGTTGAGAATTTAAAACCACGGTCTGGGTCAAACTTCTCAACTGCTCTGAGCAAGCCAGTGTTTCCTTCTTGAATAAGGTCCAATAAGTCTAGGCCACGTCCAACATACCTTTTTGCAATAGACACAACTAGGCGCATGTTGGCCTCTGCCATAGCGTCTTTGGCGCGCTTATCTCCTGACACTACCTTTTTAGCTAGGGCTAGCTCTTCCTCAGCGTTAAGAAGAGGGATTTTACCGATCTCTCGCAAATATAGCCGGACTGAGTCGTCTGAAATGTCGTCTAGGTATGCTCCCCCAACTGGAACAATCTCCTCATCATCCTCGGCCGTCCACTCGTCAGAGAATGTTGTTGGGTCGGGCTCTGTAACCTCAACTACTTCAATTTCTAACACACCCAATGCGTTATATAAATGCTCCAGTACATCTATGTTGTCGGGGGTGTCGGGAATGCGTTTAAAAATATATTTTTGGTCTATCTTGCCGTCTTTTTTGGCTTTTTCTAGGAGTTGCTTTAGCTGTTTGTCAAAGCTCTCCTTGGTTGATTGTTTAACTTTTGGTGCTTTTTTTGCTCGTGGCATGAATAAGTTGTTTCCTCTCGCTCGCAACACACTCAGTCTATATGGCTGGTGGCGGGTTATTAATTAGTCTATTTAGGGCATCAGCCTTGGAGGCCAATTTATTGATTTCTTTTTGGTTAGTTGCGCCGTGCATGGCAACTGAGAGTTTGGTGTTTTGCATTTTTACGTAATTGGCAATCAGCCGGTTTTTGAGGACGCTTGCTTGCTCTCGCAAATCTTGGGCGGACAAACTGGCGTATTCTTCCTCAAATAGTAATGACAGCATTTTAACATAATCAGCCGCCTCTTTCAACTTCGCCAACCCCTTAGCGTCGGGCTTAAAGCTGGGATTGACTTTCAGAAAATGAAAAACCACTTCTTGTTCATGTCCCTGGATGATTTCACCGTCTATGCTCTCGGTAACTCCCCTCAAACTCGGTTGCATAAGAATCATTGCTAACAGGTGGTTTTGTAGTCGGCGATAGTCCCGCTCTCCAGCTTCATCAACTACTACAGGCTGTTTGACTTGCTTCATGCGAGTGCTGGCTGCAGCCGACTCTTTGCCAGACAGCTTGTCTTGCAGGGCGCCAAGTGAAGTGTCTGACGCCTCGGCGAGCAATTTTAGGTAGTGCTCTTTTTCTACTGGGTCGACTAAAGTGGCGATTGTCGGTAGTAATTTATCAGTAAGCGTTTTTTTGCCGCTAGCACTGGAAAGGTCTAGCTGGGTGCGGTATTGGTCTAGAAGCCACTGCGGTGCCTCTTTGGCTGATTCAATAACGCTACGCCAGGCATTTGCATCTTCCCTGGCAAGGTCGTCCGGGTCTTTGCCCTCTGGCAGACTAATAATTCTCAGTTCTACTCCCACGCTCCCGGCAAGTGGTATAACTCGCTCAGTAGCAGCTATCCCCGCCTTATCTGCATCAAAACTCAACCTAACATCACCGGTAAATCGTTTTAACTCTTTGAGGTGCTGAACTGTCATGGCTGTCCCAGCACTAGCCACCACATTGGCAACGCCTACTTGCCAGCTTTGCAAGACATCTAAATTTCCCTCACACGCTACAACATATCCGGTTTTTCTTATGGATTCTTTGGCCAAATGCAGACCAAAAACGTGCCGACTTTTGTCATAGACAATTGTCTGAGGTGTATTAATGTATTTTGGCCCGTCAGTGTCCTCTTGTAACTGACGAGCCGTAAAACCAATTACACTTCCTTGTCCATCACATAGCGGTACCATCACTCTGCCGCGAAACATGTCTCCCGTACCAGACCGCCTCTTAGTACTGAGTCCTGCTCCAGCAATGTCCTCTGTACTAAATTTATTTTTTATAAGAAAGTCCACTAGTGCTCTACCATTATTTGGCGCATAGCCTAGTCGCCAAGTTAAAATTGTATCTTTGGTAAACTCACGACTTTTGAATAAGTACTCCAACACTTCATGGTTGCCGGTTAGTTGCTTCTGATAGAATTTGGCTGCCAGGTCTAATGCTTCGAGTATGCGTTTTTTACGCGCTGTGTTTTCACTGCTCGGTTTGTTGCCAAATTTTTCTAGGTCCACCCCTGCCTGCCTTGCAAGCTGTTCTAATGCTCCACGAAAGTCTAGGCCTTCAACTTCCATGACAAAACTAATAACATCGCCACCGCGACCGCTACTAAAATCGTGCCAAATCTGTTTTTCTGGGCTAACCACAAAACTAGCAGTTTTCTCATTAGTCCATGGACTCAGGCCCTTATAATTGCGTCCCATGCGCTTCAACTGGACATATTGAGCAATAACATCCTCAATATTAAGCCGACTCTTCACCTCCTGGGCAGCATCCATATCTACAGTTTATAGCTGAAAGTTGAAAGCTGAAAGCAATACCATTTTAGTTTTAGGCTTTTAGCTGACTGCTAATAGCTGATATCATTGTGCTTATGCAGCCGAACAATTCACAGAATTCACAGTATGATTTCATCATGAAGGGAGATCAGCAGGCCGTCCAGCCACAGGTCCAGCCCGCAACTGGTAGTAAGTTTTTCCTGCCAAAGAAAGCGATAATAATGGCAGTTGGACTAGTATTCGTAGTTATTATTGGACTTGTCGTTTTTTCATCACTCAGCAAAGATAGTGGACCAGTAAATAATTTAACTGCTCTTGCTGGTACTTCGGCAGAAATCGCCCGTGTAAGCGACTTGGTTGTCCAGCAGAGCAAAGATGCCGACGCACAGTCGTTGGCTGCTACCACATCGGCCGCACTCACTAGTCAAAGCACTCAACTGGGTTCTTATATAGCCAAATCAGGTGTTGTAATAGATCCAAAAGTATTAGCACTTTATACAGACGTAAAAATCGACGCAGACCTAGAAGCTGCTGCCGTAAATAACCAGCTAGAAGCTACCTACTACAGCTACCTGAATAACAAGCTAACCTCATATCTATCAAAGTTGCAGGCACTTTCTGCTACCAAGTCACCAACTCTACTGACAATACTAGAAGATTCATACGATAGCACCCAAACTATATTGGACGCTCCACAGCTGAAACCATAAGCTTCAGAATGCACAATGCTCAACGTGGTCAAAGTTCAATGAATGATCAATGTTATTAATTTATTGCAATGAATTTTAGTCAATGCTGCACCTGCCTGCCGGTAGGTAAGGTTCATTGCTCTCGTTGCACCCGTTGGTCTTGTTGATTATTGGGTATTAGTAACTAACTGATAACTGTGGGTTATTAAGTCTTGCACCTCTTCCAGGCTGAGCTGACCAGAACATACAATAGTATTCCAGTGCTTTTTATTCAAGTGATAGCCAGGCATAACACTTTCATACTTCTCTCTTAGAGTTTCTGCTAATAATGGGTCGCATTTAAGGCTGACTCTGACTGGACTAGATTTCTCTGCGATTAATGCAAACATCTTCCCTTGCCTTTCGGTGCCTGAGTTTTCCCCGCCAACCTTATAAACAGCAACCTCCTCGCCAAAAGGATAGTCTAACCAAGTGTTTGGCTTGCTGAGTATGAATTCTTCTACCTCATTGCGGTCGAGCATCGACGCTATTTTGACTGCCCCGCGATTACTTCAGCGATAATTAAGAGCAACACGAATGCAATGAGGCTTCTAATTATTTGTCCTTTCCAGTAGTCTACTGGGCCAGAGTTCCACCACTGCACCATACTCATAACAAAATTAGCTGTGCCAAAACCGATTATGATAGCCACAACCGTATGGTTGGTGGACTTGTCTGCTAGGATCTTTTTCAGTGCTTTCATTATTTCTCCTTCTTATTAATATTCTCTTCTTTTTCTTTTAAAAACTCCAGTGCAGCCGAATTAATACAGTACCTCTGGCCTGTTGGTGTCGCAGGTGCATCATCAAAGACGTGTCCGAGGTGGCTGCCACAGCTAGAGCAAGTTGCCTCGGCTCTGTGCATACCATGACTAATATCTTCTTTTAATTTAACGGCATCATTGCTTGCTACTTCATAAAAGCTAGGCCAACCAGACCCAGAGTCAAACTTACTAGCTGAATTGAATAGATCTACCCCACACGCACCGCAAACATACATTCCAGATTCTTTATTATTTAGTAACTTACCGCTAAAGGGTGCTTCAGTGGCCTTCTGTCTGAGGATTTTGTACTGTTCTGGTGTTAATTTTTTCTTAAAATGTTTATCCGTTAATTCGGTCATTTTGTGGGTTTTTTCTTGTCTATTTTGTCTAGTCTTAAAGCCTTAACTGCAAAATATACAACCGCTGCTATTGCTAGAAAACTAATGAAGCTACTCAATACGCTACCCCAGGCTAATTTAATAGTACAAATACCGTTTACCGTGTCTAGACATATATACCTGTTAGCCAGTGCTGCACTACCTGGCAAAAAAGTACTAATAATTGGGGTGATCAGGCCATCCACAATAGACTTTACTAAAATCGTAACCGCCGTACCTACCGTCAAGCCAACCGCAAGACCAACAACGCCTTGTTCACGCACAAACTCCATAAAACCTTCGAATGGCTTTGCCAGGTCATTCTCTTTAATCTTAACCTTGGCGGCAACTACCGTCTTTTTCATAACAACATTATACCCCAGTTATTCTCTAGATTGTAGCTGCAATAATTAAGGCTTTATTTGCGCTTGGATGATTTTTTATCTTGTGCGGCAAGTGTCCTGACAACAACCAATGCTCCAACCCAAAGCCAAAGTACGACTTCTAGGAATGCCATCTGGACTGCAAAAGAAACCCCAGGATTTAGGTACACGTTTTTCCAGTCGGAAGGACCACCGCCATACAAACCTGTGCTATCAGTTATTTTTCCGGTGAGATCCATAGACCACAGAGAAATTGTTTGCATCAGCAACAATGCTATCACTATCGCTACAATTACCGACAATGCGTCTTTTCGTTTCAGAACTTTATATATCATCATACCAATAGCTCCCTTTGTTTATTCTAAATACGGATTATAGTCCCATGTAACCGTTTTGCAATATATATTATATTTGATCTATGGTTTCTACTCCTATGAGAGCTAGGCCATTCTTTAAGACTTGGGCGTATGCAGCCACTAGTTGCGTACGAACACCTTGGCGATCGTCGCCTATAATACGGCTAGACTCATAAAAGGAATTAAACTGTTGGGCTAGCTCATATAAGTATGTACATATAACGTGGGGCATCAGCTCACCCGTGGCTTTTTCTATTACCTCCGGATATTCGGATACCTTCCGTGCGAGAGATCGTTCAGCAGAATCGTAGTTCGGAAATCGCACATCGGAGTTCGGAGCGTGATCGACTGACGACTGACGACTGACGACTGACGACTTTTGCAATATGCTATTTGCCCTAGCAAAGGCATACTGCAGATACGGACCACTGTTACCGTGGAGACTTACCAACTCAGCTGGGTCGAATATAATATCGGTACCAATGCGGTACTTTGTAAAACCGTAGCGCAGTGCACCGTGAGCAACAGCGGTATTCTGAGACTCATTGGCCTCCGTGTTAGCCTTATCGACCATGTCAATAACATCTTCCGCGCCTAGAATATTGCCCAGCCGACTACTCATCTTCACTCCACCGGGCATTTTAACTAGGCCGTGAGTTATATGAGTCGTCTTAGCCGCCAGGTCTGGCTGAAACTTCTCCAAGGCCTTAGTAACCACCTGCATGTACTCAAATTGGTCGTTGCCGGTGATTATTACCGACCTGTCGAAATTGTAATCCTGCCATTTCATCAGCACCAGCCCTATGTCTTTTGTTTCGTAAGTCGGCAAGCCCTGACTATTGATAAAAACACGAGTATGCAAATTATGTACTTCACCGTTAAATACCACCGCTCCTTCGGAAGCAGTAAATACTTTGCCAATGTTTTCTTTGACTGCTTCCA